>JANMLD010000454.1:0-11372 GCA_031372345.1 Pirellula sp. | reverse complement strand
AAGACTACGGCAGACCTAATCGACCATCAAGAATCGGAACGCGAACTCGACGGGTTGCTCGCCTTTCAAGTGCATCGTGGACCGGCCATGAAAGTCGAAATCAAGGATATCTTCCTAAGAGAACTACCAGACGGGGACGTTTTGACGGTTGAGCAAAGGCCGATTCCAAAAGATGCTAAAGCCATCGGAGCTCCAGGCAAAAATGCGAATCTCGCACCAAAAAAGACCGCCGAACAAACCGCTACTGCAACTACGACACCGCAAGCAGAGAGTACGGCACCCAAAGCCGAGAGTTCGACGCCTAAAGCAGACGATCCACCCAAACCCCGAACACCGAGAGCTAGACAAACCACCGTTGGACCCGCTGTTAATGAGAACAAAGCGACCCCCATCGATCGCATTAAGGTTCC
This sequence comes from Pirellula sp., assembly GCA_031372345.1. Lineage (GTDB taxonomy): Bacteria > Planctomycetota > Planctomycetia > Pirellulales > Pirellulaceae > JBKCUI01. The sequence continues at coordinate 10,962 of JANMLD010000454.1, read as the reverse complement.
TAAAGACTTCCAAGTCGAGCTCCTCTACTCGGTGCCTGGCGCAGACGAAGGTTCATGGGTCAATCTGTGTTTCGATGATAAAGGTAGGATCCTTGCCAGCGATCAATACGGTGGGCTTTTTCGTTTCGCCCCGCCTCCGGCAGGCCAGCCCTTGGATCCAAAAAAAGTCGAAAAACTGGCGGTGGAAATCCGAGCGGTGAATGGCATGGTTTGGGCTTTTGGAGCACTTTACATCGGTGTCAATGACTACGAAAAGAAGATCCCATCTGGGCTCTATCGAATCACCGATAGCAATGGTGACGATCAGTTGGACAAAGTAGAAATATTACGAGCCATCGAAGCAAACGGCGATCACGGCGTTCATGCGGTGGTTCCAACTCCAGACGGAAAGTCGCTCTATCTCGTTTGTGGCAATGGAGCCAAGAAGACCCAAACCGAAGCTACCTCACCAGTACCGTCCGTATGGGGCGAAGATCATCTGTTGCCGCGCATGCCGGACGGAAAGGGTTTTATGCGAGATGTCGTCGGTCCTGGCGGGATTATTTACAAGGTTTCTCCCGATGGCCAGAAGTTTGAAGTCTTTTCCAATGGGTACCGCAATATCTTCGACGCATCGGTCAACGACGAAGGCGAACTGTTCACTTACGACGCAGACATGGAATACGATTTCAATACCTCTTGGTATCGTCCAACGCGGGTCAATCATGTGGTAAGCGGTTCCGAGTACGGCTGGCGCAACGGAGCTGGAAAGCGACCTGAGTTTTACGCAGACAACTTACCAGCAACCATCAATATCGGACCGGGATCTCCGACCGGTACCACCTTCGGCTATGGCGCCAAGTTCCCTGCCAAATATCAGAAAGCGTTCTTCATCCTAGATTGGAGCTGGGGCAAGATGTGGTCGGTGCACCTGTCTCCAAACGGTTCAAGCTACACCGCGACCAAGGAAGAATTCGTCTCCGGCTCACCGCTCCCAATGACCGATGCAATCATCAACCCAGCCGACGGTGCCATGTATTTTGCCATCGGTGGCCGTCGAGTTCAGTCCGGCCTGTATCGCGTCACTTACACAGGTAGTGAGTCGACCGCATCCGTTTCGTCCGGATATCAACCCCAAGCAAATCCTGAGGCAAACCTGAGTCCGGAAATTGCGTCTGCACGTTCCCTTCGAAAGCAGCTTGAATTCTTCCATGGAAAGCAGAACCCGCAAGCGATCGAAGCGGCTTGGCCACACTTGGCCAGCAAGGATCGGTTTATTCGATGGGCCGCACGCATAGCCGTCGAACATCAGCCACTTGCGAGCTGGTTGCAAAAGGCTTTGAATGAGACCAACGCAGCCATACAGGTCGAAGCAATTCTCGCGGCCTCCAGAGTCGGTGGGATTTGTCCGTCATTGCGGAAAGAAACGTCGCCAGGCGTCGATACGGCTTTGGGTGCAAAGCTCGTAACCGCTATGGAGAAAATGGATTGGCAGAAACTGCCATCGGACCGACAACTCACCTACGTTCGAACGCTTGAAATCATCTTGAATCGATTTGGTCGACCGGACGATGCAACCGTGGGCCGATTGATAGCGAAATTGGATCCTGCGTTTCCAAGTAAGTCGTTTGATTTGAACTGGTTGCTTTGCGAGACATTGGTCTATCTGCAATCGCCAACCGTTGCAGATAAGACAATCGCACTGATGGCACGTTCGCCAAGCCAGGAAGAACAGATCGAATATGCACGCTCCCTTCGGGCATTAAAGACCGGCTGGACGACTCAAACGCGAACGGCCTATCTCGAATGGTTTTTGAAAGCTTCGAACTTCCGCGGCGGGGCTAGTTTTGATAAGTTTATCGAGTTCATTCGCAATGACGCGCTGAGCACCTTTTCGGAGAGCGAAAAGACAGCGCTGGCACCATTGATAGCACAGAAGCCGGTTCGCAAATCGGCCATCGAAAATGTAGGTGCCATCTTCGCTGGCCGAAAGGAAAACGTGTACCAACTGGATGAATTGGTTGCGATGGCCAATCAAGGTCTAAACCACCAGGGATCTTTGACCGAGGGTATCCTGCGGCGCGATCTTGAGAACGGTCGCAAGATGTTCGGTGCTGCTGCTTGCTTCACATGCCACCGATTCGGAAATGCAGGCGGCTTCACCGGCCCCGACTTGACCAGTGCCAGTCGTCGCTATTCAATTAAGGATTTGCTGGAGCAGATTGTAACGCCGAGCAAGGAAATCAACGAGCAGTTTGTACCGATCGAAGTCGTCACCGACGACGATGAAAAGTTCAGGGGAGTGGTAGTCAATCTCAACGGAGATACGATCACATTGAATACCGATGCCTCTGACCCAAACCAACAGCAGGCAATCGATCGCAAGAAAGTTGTGAGTATTGGGACATCGAAAGTCTCACCAATGCCAGTCAACCTTTTGGCCATGATGACCAAAGACGAGATTTTGGACCTGTTGGCGTATATACTCAACGGCGGAACGTCATCGCAATAGGCATGTGGTAGCAAGACGTAAGTCACATTCCCTCGGGAACGCTGTGAAGCATTTTTTCCTGTGTTTCGCTTCCACTGGCTTCATGCCAGTGGGGCGACAATTGGCAGCTACATGCAACCCGTGAGAGGCTAGGCTCTCCGCCGGTTTCATACCGGTGGAAGCAGCGTTTCTTGCATCCAATCGTTGCTCCCACCGAGTAAACTCGAGTAAACTAGGTGGAGAGCTCGAACCGAGTGATAATGCCTGTAGCCGCCAATTGCTGCCTCCGTCGGGGCGAGCCCGAACGGAAGGCGTAAAGTCAAATAGCGTGCCATTTCATTGATCAAAATGCTTCATAGCTTCTCGCACTTCACACTCCCCTCGCTTCGCGAGACCCTCCCACACAAGGAGGGTGACTGCGATGTGCGTTCATCGAGAAGTGTCGGGAAAATGCTAAACCACCTGCTTGCGCATCCGCACGGCGGCGAATATCGTCACCACAATCGCCATCGACCAAAGGACCGTGGCGTGCTGCCAAAGCGTTGACCAATCTGTTCCTCGCAAAATGATTCCACGCGACGCATCGATTAGCCATGTCGTTGGAATGAAGTAAGAAATGGTCTTAAAGATGTCGGGCATGGAATCCAATGGAAACACATAGCCGGACAAGAAAATCGAGGGAATGATCGTTCCCATGGCCATCTGGCCTGCCGCATCTCGCGTGTCGGCTTTGGTTGAGATCAAAAGCCCAAAGGCGAGCATGGTCAGCGTAAATGGCAATAACAGCGCGAAGAGCAACACGACATGGCCGCGAATAGGTACTTGAAACACCGTGGTCATCACCAACATGATCAGTCCAAATTCGATGATCGTCTGCACCACGTACGGAATCATCTTGCCGATGATGACCTCAAAGCGCCGAACTGGGGTCATGTAGAACTGCTCAAGGGTCCCCGATTCTTTTTCCCGAACGATCGCATTGGCGGAAAGAATCGTTGCCATCATCTGACACATCACCACCATCAAACCGGGCAAAAAGAAGTACGCCGATCGCGTATCTGGATTGAAGAGAATTCGCGGCCGTGCTTCGACTGGCAACTCACCTCCTTTGAGTACTTGTGCCAACGAAGCCCGCAATGCCAAAGCGTTACCAACGTTGACCGACTCAGCCGCGACGCTGGAAACGGTTCCATCGACGAGAACAGCGAAAGGAGACGTTTGCCCCGCTTCAATCTTCCGCGAAAAGTCTTCCGGAATCACGATTCCTATTTGGGCTCGACCAGCCACGATAGATGCGTAGGCTGCTTGTTCGGATTGATGACGTTCGACCACTTTGAAATCGCCGGAGTTCTCGAACTGATCGATCATCCTGCGGCTTTCTTGTGTATTGCAAAAATCGACGACTACCGTGCGCATATCGCGGACGTTGGTGTTGATTGCAAATCCCAGCAAAAACAATTCGACGATCGGTATGAAGAGCGTGAAGAAAAGCGTTTGCGGATCGCGCAGGATGTGCAACATTTCCTTGTAGGCGATGTATCGGATGCGTTGCCATGATGCCAGATTCATCGTTCACCTAATTTCTTTGCTTGCTGACGAGCGAGCGTAACGAACACATCCTCCAAGTTGGGTTCCGCCACTTGCAGACTCAAGCCTCGCTGCTGGAGATCGGACAGCGAGACATCGTTTTTGATGAGTGCATGCACAGCCTGGCCAAAAATGGTGGCTTCGTGAACACCAGGTCGTTTCCGCAAATCTGCCAACACTTCCGCTGCTACGCCACCTCGAATCTCCCAGCGTTGCGAACCTTCTGGAGTAATACTGGGGAGGGTTTTGAGTTCCTGGGGAGTTCCCAATGCTAGAAGTTCGCCAAGATATAGATAACCGACGCGACCGCACCGCTCCGCTTCGTCCATGTAGTGAGTCGTCACGAACAACGTGATGCCTTCAGAAGCCAATTGAAACAAGAGATCCCAAAGTTCGCGTCTTGCGACGGGGTCCACACCTGCCGTTGGTTCATCGAGAAACACTAGACGCGGTCTATGCATCAACGAACAGACCATCGCAAGCCGTTGCTTCCATCCACCCGAAAGTTTGCTTGCGGCCCGCGTTAGGTAGGGACCCAATCCAGTCAGTTCGATCAACTCCGATTGACGTTGCTTTGCTTGCACACGGGTTAGACCGTAGATTCCACAATAGAAGTCCATGTTCTCTTGTGCCGTAAGGTCCCCGTACAATGAAAACTTTTGGGACATGTAGCCCACACGTTCCCGAATGCGCTCCGATTGCGTTCGTACGTTTAGACCGAATACGGACGCTTCTCCCTCGCTAAAATCAAGCAACCCGCATAAAGCACGAATAAGGGTTGTCTTGCCAGAACCATTGGGTCCCAATAAACCGAAGACTTCGCCAGCATAAACGTCAAAACCAACTCGATTGACGGCTCGAAATTTTCCGAACTGGATGGAACAACCTTGCATCGAGATGACAACTTCGGACGGGTTCGTTGCAAGTATCATTTTCGGCGAGGAGATAGTTAACTCCCCCTTGGAATTCGGATCGACGCGGCCATTCCCGATTTAAAGACTCCGGTCGCATTTTTCACTTGGACTTTGATACCGAATACTTGATGGTGTCGCTCATCCGGACTCTGTACGTTGCGAGGCGTAAACTCACTGATGTTTGCAATGTGTGAGACTTGCCCCTCATACTCTTGTTTTGAGCCATCGTGCGTCACGACAACCTGTTGATTGAGTTTGATCAGGGCAAGTTGCGTCTCAGGTACGTAGGCTTTTACCCATTGATCACCTTCATACAAGACCCTGATAACAGAACCGTTGGGAGGAGCCATGTCACCATGTCGAATCCCGATCACCTCGATTAAGCATCGATCTGGGGCCACGATGGAACATTCGGCAAGCTGCGTGTCCAGTTCGCGAAGGCGAGCTACGACTTCGGAAACTTGGGCTTTCGCTTGTCGCAATTCCTCTTCCCTTGCACCGCGCTTGATCAGTTCGTAATCGGATTGCATTTTGGCCACGGAGGCTTTGGCTTCGGAGAGGTCTTCGACTCGCGCGCCATTGATCAACATTTCCAAATGCTTGGCGCTAGAACTTGCTTGGGATTTGGACCGCAGCATAGCAGCTTTGGCCGCATCCAATTCGGTTAAGCTGATGGTGTTCGTTCCTTGGACGGATTGGAGTCGAGCGTACTCGGCAGATGCTCGTTCCGACTCGGCGGTCCACATTTCCGCTTCGTACTTGGCCATATCCACTTCTTCGCGTCGCCAGCCAGCCTGCAATTTTTGAAGTCGCGCTTCGGACATTTCCAAGGCCGCCTTGGCTGCTTCGATTTGTTCAGGAAGCGGTCCGTTGCACATCATGTCCAGTTTGGCCTGAAACAACTCCTGCTGGGCGATCAGCTGAGCCCGTTTGGCCTCGAGTTCGGCGGAATCTAGCAAGACCAACGGCTGTCCAACTTCGACCATATCCCCTTCTTTCACGAGGACCTTTAAGACGCGGCCGCCAACTTTTGAACTGAGGCGAACTTCTTGCGTTTCCACAATCCCTGACAAAACGATCGGCTGAAAGCTGGATTGCGCGCAGCCAACCGAAAAGAGCGCTGACAGGCAGATGAGCATCAATCGCTTGAAGAATTGCATTCGGTGGTAATGGCCTTGTGACAAGAAAGAGCTATGGGGTCACTCGTGGACCAATAAAAAGACTAACGTTTTTCATTTTGGAACGCAACACAAAGATGCAGGCGAAACGATGCAGTAGAATGCGTATGGGAAGAAGTCCAGTTGCCACACTTCCCAATGCCCCCGAGTTGACTCGGGGGATGGTTACCATATCTCTAGAGCAGATGGTCAGCACCCTCGGCATAAAGCCAACGGCATGCCACTCTAAGGCTTCGGTTTGACGATCAACTCTCCGTTCATCACCATCCAATGTCCTGGAAAGGTGCAAAGATAGGGGTATCGTCCAGGCTCGTTCGGGACCCGGAAGTAGATAGCTCCCTCCCCTTTCGGTTCTACAATATCCGTGTAGCAGATTACGTCTTGACTATCCGGTACGTAATGTCGAAGGAAGGCATCGGGGTCATTTACCAATCGGTTGGTAAGGTCCCCAATTTTCTCGAGGCTCCCCGGCTTGATGAGCGCCCAATTGTGAGGCACAACGTCCGGATTTCCAAACGTCAGCTTCAGGATCTCGCCAGCCGTCGCCTCGAGGGTACGTGACGAGAATTGCAAGTTCTCGCGGGACTCGATTCGCACCATTCGCGCATCTGGAAGTCGCGTTCGCCATGGGTTTGGAACGCTCCGCTTCAACCACTCTAGGTCTCGAACCATCGGATGAGCAAGCATCGCTTTGCCCGTACGAGCCTGGTAGTTTGGGATATCAGCTCGGTCCGTGTCCATCGCATTCACCGTGGCAAACAGCTCCTGTGGATCAGCAGCATTGTCGACTTGAACTCGGAGATGCAATTGACTGCAAAGTTGCAAATCGGGAATCTCTAGAAATAATGTCCGTCCCTGATCCAATACATGCGCCGTGGAAATGAGCAAGCAGTCGTGGCCGATCATCGGGGCATGCAAAACCGAATACTCTTTGGAACCATAGCCAGGCGAATACCGATAGTTCCAGCACTGAGCAAAATGCGAGAGCGGATTTCCCGCGTCATCGGATTGGATCGGCTTTTGAAAACGAATCGCAACTCCATTGGCATGCACGTGGAACCCCGTCGGCAACTGGAACTCTTCTCCAGTGTAACGCAGCCTCTGAAAGCAACCGGCATCTGGAGTGTACGATCCCCAGCCATTCATTCCTGACAAGTACAATTGCCCGTCCTTCGGATTCAGATGAGCCCGATGGACACCAGATCGGTATTCGCCCGGCAACGGGACAACGGCTCCTTGCCATTGCTCTCCCACTTGATCGCGCAAGACCATCATGGCTGTTCCGGCACCGTAGGATGTGTGTACGAGATGGTCGTTGAGTGGTCCCATTCTCGCATCATTCACCCAAACTTGGCCGCCGCTGGAATTGTCCAAACCTCTAGGTAAATAAACCATTGGAAGTTCGACAGACTGGCCTTCTTTAGGCCCGCGGTAACCGTAGAACGGCGGCGGAGTTGTGGCGAACTCGATCGCGTCCTCGGCTGCTGGGCTCTTTGGAATAATCTGTGTGATCATGGATGTGGGGGTCCAGTCCCCTTCGGAATTCGGAACGGTAAGGGTTCCGTCGGGTAACAGCCCAAGTCCATCGGGATTACGGAAACCCGTCGCAATGACCTTGGCTGTTTTACCGTCCTTCGAGATTTGAACGATTCCTTGGCTACCCGAGGCGATATAGAAATTGCCAAATCGGTCCCGTTGAAGGCCGCAAATGTAGTCGTGGCCACCTCGTGACGTTTCGAAGGCGTTTGAAAAACACTCGTACCAATCGGTCTCAAGGTCGCTATTCAAATCATGAAGCCTGGTGATTTGATTTCTTCCCAGCACATAGATCTTCTCGTCGTCGACCCAGACTCCTAAGGCCTGATGCAATCCGCTCGCAATCCGTCGCCAGCGCGCTTTGGGATTTGGTTTATTAGCGTTGGTAGATCCGGTCATGGACTTCGCATCATACGATATGCCTTCCACACGCCAGACATCGCCGTGCATGGTAGCTACGATTGCAGTCCCGTCCTTGAGAAACGCGTGGTCCCCGCATGCGATCGGAATATTCCAAGGGTTTTTCGCTGGGACTTCGATCGTGTCGATCGCGAAGCCTCGTCCCACTCCCATCGCAATATTGGTTTCCACGGCGAACGGCCATTGCTTCGGTCCGCCCGAAAGGAGTTGCCTCAATGGATGTTTCAGCTTCGGTGCAACAATGCGTTTGAATTTCCCGCCGTTCATGGTGGGCGCATCGATGTACTCAACGCCGTCAGCCGTGTAGAAAAAGAGAATGTTGTCCTGATGGACGTAGTAGCCTTGGTATTCGATCTTGGCGGTCGCAAGCTCAGGTAGTAGCTGGCGGATCGACTTTGCCTCGTCCGGCAAGGCAGACTCCTTGCCAACGATTCGCAAACCGTCCATGAACCCGTGCCGCACGTCCGAATACTTAAGAAAACCACCGGACCACAATTTCTCGTAAGTCATCGTGTCTGGGTTAAAACACGCTGACCATGCGCGACCGGTACCCATGCGAAAGCAGATCGCTCGAGGGATAGGTTTCTTGTCCGAATGAAAAACACCGCACTGGACCAAGCCGGGAACGACCACATTCCATTCGTCACCTTTCCAAGATGCCTCGTCTTGGTTTCCCCAATGCCCAAAATCCTCGCCATCCAGGCCAGGAAACGCAGCCAACCATTCCGGTCGTTTGGCTTGCTTAGAAAAATAGGCCGCTTGCTTTGTGTAAAAATCGTAAACCCGATTGCGGTTTACAGGTTGAGTCCAGGCTGGCCGCAACTCTTGATGAATCGGTGCTCGCACCAACGGAAACGTTGCTGGCTCGTGCGTATTGGCCTTCCGAATCGTGGCTTCGATGGATGGCATGTCCAAGTCCTTGTTTTGACCTAGCACAATTAGAAAGCGTAGCAGGTCGGCTTGATCTGCTGCATTGAGTGACTCAATCAACCCCGTCGGCATGAGCGAAATGCCATTGGCTTGGTTTTCGATTTCGGCGCGACTGACTTTGGTTATCTTCTGGGTTGCCGGGTCTCGAAGCGCCAAGACTTCGTCCGAAGACTCGGACTCTGCGACATAGCCAGTCATCAATTCGCCATCCTTGGTTGCAAGCTTGACCGGCTGAAACTCCTTGGCAACCTGGCGATTAGGCCATAGAAGACTTTCCGCGATTTGGGCTGGAGTGCGCTCCTTGCAAATGCGAGTCAATTCGGGTCCGATGGCTCCACCTGTTTCTCCGACACGGTGACAAGAAAAACAAGCCGATTTAGCCTGCGTGTAAACGCGTAGCCCACGGGCGAAGTCACCTTGATCATTCGATCGCGAAACGAGCGCGTCGACTGTCTCTTGCGAAAACGGCTTCTCACTTGCCGAATCAACCGACTGCCCGAGTGCCGGCCGGCAAAATGCAATCACGATGAGGAGAATAAGCTGGCCGAACTGGTTCCAAGCCAGGAAATCTGCGGGTGAGCGTTCATCGCTGACACTCGAAAAACAATGGTCTTGTGCTTGCATTCTCGGAAATTCTATAGTGGGAAGGGTGTCAAAGCGAGCAGCGATGTGAAAACTACGAATCCTAACCCGATACGTAAGTGAGGGACCTGCGAAATTGTCCCTCGCTTACACTTCGGGTTGGGATACTCCACTCGGTCGCTCTCCTAAGGGGAAATTAGCAATTCCTAACTCTGATAATTCTATCCGGTAACTGGCTCATGTTGTTCGAACAACTCATTCGCAAACACCGATTCGCCCTATTTGTTCTGTGGATAGCCTTGACAACATTCTGCAGCGTACGTGATACCTCTGGTCAGGAGCCTCCAGGATCGTCCCTACCTGACATGAGTAACTTCTTTGACTCGGGTATCGAGCCGATTCCCGACAACGAACGGCCGGTAGATCCCAAGCTCGTATTACCGAACTCGTTGGCGGAAGTGCCGTTGCCTCTCTCGGCTGACGAACGGCAGGAGCTTTCCACATGGGTACGATGGTTAGTGTTGCGAAATCTCCCGCCAAGCTTCGAGGACAATCGCAAATGGGGCCGCGAAAAAGAAGTCGTTAGTGGAATACACTTTCGTCGTGAAGGCTGGAAGATTGAAACCAAACGCAATCGAAAAACGGTAAAGCATGGTACATGGTCGCGTTACTATATCGAGTTTGTCGACCCAGCTGCCAACTTGCAAGTCAACATCCAAAAGATGGAGTTTCCAAAGTCAGGCCCTATTCGTGTTGCGACTCAGGTCGTTGCCCCGCTTAAACTCTTTGGCCGAGTCAGCGAATGGCGGCGTGATGTTCAGTTGATCAGCTTGTCCACCAACGCGGAGGCGACCATTGAATTGAACGTAGCATGTGACATTCATGTCATCGTGAATCCTCTCAAGATCCCTCCGGATGTCGAGTTTCGACCGGTGGTTACCAACGCAACCGTTTCGCTACAAGACTTCGAGGTGCATAACATCAGTCAGTTGCACGGCCCATTGGCTGAACTTCTAGGCAAAGGGATTCGCGAGGTCTTGGACAATCGATTAGAAGACTACCGCGAAAAGTTGGTCGTGAAGATGAATTCAGAGATAGCGAAACAAAAGGGAAAGCTCAAGCTTTCGTTGCAAGATTGGATGCAGACTTCGGTTCGAAAAAAAGCCGAGTGAGCTATGGCTGATAATTTGTTTTCGTGGCTGAGCCCTTTTCGTGGCTGAGCCCTTTTCGTGGCTGAGCGAGGCCCTCGCTCAGTTTAATAAACACCGCTTATGGCCGCCTTTCGCTCCGCTAAAGTGCGCCTCGTTACCGCCCTTTCGCGGCGGGAAAGGCGACAATGAGTCAC
>JANMLD010000457.1:0-26644 GCA_031372345.1 Pirellula sp. | reverse complement strand
CCTCTGTGAACGCTTCGATGCGTCGGTTGCCCGAACACACGCATCACTCGAGGCCAAGGTGACTGGCTAGGTCTTTCCTCGTACGACTCTTTCATTCGCTACCTCTCTCCGGCTTGCGCCGACGCACCCTGACACCTTTTTTGCGTTGTCCTTACGCCGCCCGTCGGTCATCTTGACCTTGACGCCTTAGCTTCTTCCGGTCCGCTTTACTCATTGGCCGTCCAGAGTAATCATCATCCCCATCCTCATCGTCGCTATCTGGTTGGGTCGAGGGGATTTGTTGTCCTTGTTTGATTGGGACCGGTCTGGTCGAAGGCTGAGCCTCTTTTTTCGCCGAATCTTCGGTTGGCGGCTTGAGTTTTAAACCATCCAACATGCCAAACAGGCCGCGTCTCCCTGTTTTGGAAGCTGGCTCATCCCCGCTCGTTTTTTCGGTCTTCTTAGCAAGGACCTTTTGTTCGGCTGGTTCCTTCGGTTTTCTAGAAGCAAACGATAGCCAAGATTTTTTGGTCGTTCCGTCAACTCCCAGTGCTTCTTGTTCTTTCGCAACTTTTGCGATTGCGGGCTTGGTCTGCGAAACCGTTTGTTTGGCTGCTGCCCCTTCGCCTGCGGCCGCATCGATCAGTTGCTGGGTTTTGCTGAATTTTGAAATCCAACCGCGCTTGGACTTAGGAGACTCCGTGGCAACCGCGTCCTTCAACTGGGGCGTCGGCTGGGACTTTTTATTTGATTTCCGGGACCAAAAGGATCGCTTATCGGACTTCGGAATCGCATCGTTTTTATCATCGGTCGTTTGTTTCGACTCGAGCTTCTCTGATTTCGCAATGGACCGAGGGGCTGCAACAGATTGAGGGGTTGATACGGAAGATTTCACTTCTGCATCACGATTTCCTCCAATTCCAAACCAACCACGTTTCTTGGTTAAGCCTTGGTCTTCCATCGGGCCGTCATCTTCACGAATGGGATCCGCGTCCAGTTTTTCGTTGCGTTCAGAACGATGGGGAATGATCCCGAATAGCCGGCCTTTTGGTTTCGACGGAATTGAATTGTCATCAAGTGTTTTTCGGGTCTTTTCTTGTCCCCTGTCAACGCCTTTGTTTAGATTCTTGTCCACGGAACCATTCGAATTGGCGATCGAGTCGCGTTCTAAAACGTCTCGTGGCTTTACGATCCGCGCTGTGGATTCGCGTTTGACGGAATTCGCATTGTCGATGTTCTCTTCAAAACCACCTGAACCATCGTTGCGTTTTCGAGACCAAGGCATTTTCCATTTTGATTTGCCCGATGCCGCTTTCAATTCATTTTGTTCCTCCAACTCACCAAACCCGTCAACGCTTCGTTTTCTACGCAGCGACAATTTGGGTACCTTCCATTGAATCGGTGCAAGGTTTGCGCCGTTACGCACTAGAAAGCGCTTTTGGGCATGAATGTAGGTTTGACGCAGGTAAATCCCGGAGGCTTGGAAAACAGCCAAGATGCCTCCGAGCAAGCTGCCACCGACAACCAAGTCAATCGTCGCTGGTGACCATGAAATTTTGAGAAGGCCTGTCCCCAACAAGGCAGCCAGAGCCCAAGCCATCAACCCAAACAACCAACTTACAACACTCATCGGAGCGGATTTGAGCTCGCTGCACAGTCTTATCCCAATCACGCCAATGATGGACGCAAACGTGGCCAAAACCAGAGGCCAACCAGCGTATCCAATTTCTCGCTGAGCCCAACCGTCAATGCTTATCCCCAATAGCAAGAGCCCCGAACTGGAAGCTTCGAAACTGGAGAAGGCGGCAGCAATCGCTAACACAACCCAAATGCGATAGCGAGCACGGTAGTCGTCAAGCTTGTGACGTCGAAGTTGAAAGATCATCCAAGCCGCAACCGCAGTCAGCATCCAGAGCTGGCACGTAAGCCACTGCGCAATGCTATGGGGTGATCGCAAATGAAACAGTTGCGCGATCGGAAGGGTCAAAAATCCAGTTGGAGTCGCGTTCGGGGCAGCATTCAAGGCGGCTCGTGTGAAAATCCAATAGTGTGAAAAAAGCAGGCCTCCCCATAACATCCACATGCAGGATAAAACGATGGACAACGTCCCTCTCCGGACCGGAATCAACTGCACCATGCGCTGCTGACAAGTTCTTCGCACAGCTTGGCTATAGCCTGGATCGCGATACTTTTGCGTATAGTCGTCGTCATTGGGTGAGTCCAAATTCTCGCGAGTTCGAGATCGCTTTCTGGCGCGCACACTCTCGACGGCAAACTCAGAATCTGCTGCGACGGCATCCAACATGACACGTCGGCGCCGATCGATTCGACTGGATCTCGAGAGAGGCATGCGGCGATCGCTCTAGGAATTACATGGTGAATGAATGGAGATTTGGGTGGTATGCTCGTCGCATTTTTGTTGCTTGAAGTCAATGTCAGCTCGCGAAAAAGCTCGACGATTCATGAAGCAAAGCCAGTGGGATAGCTAGCAAAGCTTGGAACGGTGTGGTTTTCAGGGTAAAACTAGCTGACTTCATGTTGCATTCAGGTTTGCATGCGAAGATCTGGTCTGATAGACCGTATGGTTTAGTCACCCTCCCTTTGGAGATCGTCCGGTTTAAGGTCTTGCATTTGCTTGCAATTTGGGAGGGCGAGGCTCCTGCCGAGCTATTGCGTCATGGCTCCGCAGGAGCGTCGCCCTCCTGACCGATGAATTTGCAGGTTCCTAAACCGGACGATCTCTTTGGGTGGGTCGAGCGAAGCGAGGGGAGGGTGAAGTGCCATCGACCTTTGTACAATTCAGTTCACCCTCCCCGGCCTACGGCCGACCCTCCCCGAGGGAGGGTGACTTCAGCAGCATGCCACAATGAAACAACAACTGAAAGTAAGGAAATGAAGCTAACCATCGGCAAACTTGCAGGAATTACCCTGATACTTGGTGTCGTAGTGGGTGGAACGATCCTCGCGTTGCGAAGAACGCCCCGGGGCCCTGGTAGAGCAGTGGCTCATTCGCAACGGCCAGAAAGTCAATCGGCGACCGAATCGGCGACTGAAAGATCGCCTACCCTGGACGAAGCTCCAACTGCGGACGGGGCTGACATTGTTGCTAAAAAACTGATCGCGTCTTCCAACACAGTGGAACCGCGAGTCGCATTCGAATCGTCGACGGAATGGTCGCGGTTTCGCGGGCCGAATGGGACCGGAATCAGCACCGACGCGTCCATCCCGACCGAGTGGAGCGACACGCAAAATCTTCGATGGAAGACGAAGCTGCCTGGACCTGGTTCCTCAAGTCCCGTGCTGACCGACACGCACCTATTCTTGACTACCTACACGGGGTATGGCGAAGAAGGCCGGTCCAAGGGACAGATGAGTGAGCTCAAACGTCAACTCCATTGCATCGATCGCAACGACGGGAAGATCGCTTGGTCCAAAAGCATCGACGCTTTGCTTCCCGAGGATCCGTACCAGGGCATGGGGCTCCCGGAACATGGCTACGCCACCAATTCACCGGTCACCGACGGGAAATCCGTGTTTGCATTCTTCGGAAAGACAGGTGTGTTTGCCTTCGATATGGCAGGCAACGAACTTTGGAAAGTTTCCGTCGGGACCGAATCGGGCAATCGCGGTTGGGGTACAGCCGCTAGTTTGACGCTCTACAAAGACATCCTCATCGTCAATGGTTCAGAAGAAAGCCAAACGATTTTCGGCATCAACAAGAATACCGGTGAAATCATCTGGAAGGCACCGGGCGCTATTTTAGAACTGGCCTATGGAACCCCCGTCATCGCTCAGGTGAACGGTCGAGATGATTTGGTGATCGCGGTACCAAGCGAAGTATGGGGGCTCAACCCAAACAACGGCAAACTGGTCTGGTTCGTAGAAACAAAGCTCACAGGCAATCTTTCGCCAAGCGTGATTTTGGATGGCGACACGCTCTACGTCTTCGGCGGTTACCGTTCGTCCGGCAGTTTGGCCATTAAGTTAGGTGGCAAAGGGGATGTTACAAAATCGAATACTCTTTGGACCAGCCAAAACTCTTCGTACGTCGTGACCCCTATTTTGCATGAAGGGCATCTCTATTGGATCGACGATAAAGGAATGTACTTCTGCGTATCCGCCAAAACCGGCGACGTGGTGGACAAGCAACGCGTGTCAGGAATCGAATCCGGAGGACGTCCGGTCTATGCCTCTCCCGTAGCGATCAACGGCAAGCTGTTTATGCAGACTCGCAACAGCGGTCTATTTGTGCTAGATGGCAAGCCTAAGATGAACGTCTTGAAGCAAAATCGGTTTGCGTCCGACAACAGCGTGTTCAATGCCACGCCGGCAGTCAGCAATGGCCAATTGTTCTTGCGATCGTACACGCACGTGTACTGTGTGATGTCGGAATAGGGCTCAGTGTAGAACGGCTCTCCGTGCCGTTTGCACAGCCGTGCGTTCAATGCCGTGCTTACACTGCCGTGCTTACACTGCCGTTCTTATCGGACGTTATCGGCTGTGCGTTCGGCCGTTCTTACTCAGTCGTTCTTACTCAGTCGTTCTTACTCGGCTGTTCTTTCTCGGCACGGAGTGCCGAGCTACACTGAGCTACTCTATCGAACCTTGCACGAGAATCGAACCAAGCCACCATCGCCTGGTTTGAGTCCGTTCTCCAGTTCCCATCGCAAGACCGACGATCCAACTGAATTGGGAGCGATCGAAAAATCAGCCGCCACACTAGATTGCTGACTCTGGTCGACGTATTCCAGTCGGGGAGCCAGCGAATCGGTGACGACTAAGCTCTTGAGCGGTTGTTCGCCAACATTATCGAATCGAATGGTGAACGAGATGACGTCACCGGGATTGGCCATCTGGTCGGATGCCACTTTGCAAAGCCGAATTCGGGCTCCTTTGTGCTCGTAAATCGTAACGTCTGCAGCCTTTTTGGAGCCGGTTACGTCAATCGCTTCTTGACCGTCGATCAAAACGTTTAGTTCATCCACATTGGTCCAAGAGCGGGCCGCCGCTGCTGACTTGGACAGCTTTGCCAAATCGGTCGATCGGAAATCCCCATTGCGAATCAAACTCAAGTCTTCGAACGGTTTGAACGCTTCGCTGACCGTGACCATCGGCAACACTCGCTCGGATGGCATCAAGCGACTGCGATCACGGAACGCTTCGACGACACGAACGTTATCGCTATTGGACGACTTAACCGGCTTGGAAACATTAACGGGGGGCAGTTGGTCGCGAAAGATTCCGGGGCCATCTGGACGTAACGTGGCTTGGGCACGCATGGCAAGATCACGTTCACGCGTTGATTGTCGCTTGCGAACACTGGCAAACCTAGGCGCATAAATGGCAACGCGGCAACCGCTTTCGACGTTCGTCTTGCCGTCCACGGTTTCGTACTGGATGACTGTGTCTTCGGCATCCAAGCCGACTTGACTGAGGTCGTCGCGGAGTCGTACTTTGGGGTCGTGATCGCCACCGTCGAAAATGTATTCCTGTGGGTCAGTGGACCTTGGGACAGCGAATCCTTGTTCCACCATGACTTCGCCGCAGCCACCTAAACAACTGGCTTCACCGCAGCTTTGACATCCATTATTGCCTGAAAAGCGTGGAAAAACGGGCTTGTAGGCGCCCGATCCGCCGCAGTTGCATTTGCCATCCGCGTGGGAATGCACATGAGGACGGGCATAGCTGGCAGTTGAAAAGGCGGATGGCCTTGGAGGCGAATTCACGCTTGGTGGCATTGCCATGGCAGGTGTTGCCATTGCAATGCGAGGTACATTTTCCGAAGCAGGCGATCGACCGATCGGTGCATATTTGGGCGACGTAGCATGTTGGGCTTGGGCTACTTGCGATGCTCCAGCTCCCAGGGTGGCATTGTAAATCGCATGTTGCGTTGCATCGGAAGATTCCGCGGAACCCACAGGCGCCCTAGACGACGCAAGCTGCACCGGTTGAGTCGGGGCAACACTACCGCTCGATGAATGGATTGGTGATTGCGATTTTTGGGCAATCGCCGTGGGCGTTTCAGATAGCCCTTGCTGCCTGTTCGTCATGTCGTGACGCGATGCAGCCGGCCGGGCACCGTTTTGTGCGCCTACCCAGGACAGTTGTCGACTTTGGCAACCGCTCGCGACCGTGAACAATCCAGCAACAACCAGCGTTCCGGTCGAAACTCTTTGAAGCAACCATTGGTTTGATAAGTGCATTTTGAATTGCTTATTGAGGAGCGTTATCGTCGATCGGATATGGATCCGGAATTGGCGGTGATGGGCCACTTACCCTCGTCGATCAACTGTTGTTTGGTCGGTATCACTTTGAGCGTTGTCCATGCGGGACAACCGTACAAGAATGCACTCCAATCTTGACCTTCGGTGACATTCGGAACACGAGAGCCAATTCGAAGAATTGCCACTGGACGACCTAGTTGGTCTGCCATTCGCAACGCATCTTGATGCGGTTTCAAATCCAAGACGCGTTGGGGTTGGCCTGCGGTGTCGACTGGTTGTGCGTTTTGATTGTCCTCGAGATAGATGACTCGCATGACCAGCTCGCCCTTTGCGGCGTCGGCCAAGTCATCTTCATCGATTTCAATCGGGATCGGAAATCGATGTTCGCGTTCCGCGGGCGGATGCGTTCGATCGATCACTTCTAAGGTTGGAAACAATTCCATCTCGGGTTCATTGGCGATGCCGGTGATTCGCATGCGGTACACCGATCCGATCATGACTGCAATACGGGCGGTCTCTGGCAACTCCGATGCGAATTGGCCTGCGTCGGCCATATTGACTCGCATCCCCTTGGGTCCGCGAATCTCGACGGCTTGCCAAAGACCTCGCAACTCCGGTTTTCGTTGAAGTTGAATGGCGCCGATTTGGCCAGGTGGGAAATCGTCGCGGAAAATGGGATGATTTCGCTCTGGCAAGGGTTTGTAGATCGATTGAGCCTGAGCACTTCCCGAAAAACAAACGGCCAGCACGCACAATGCGATCATGGCCAACCATGCAATCAACAGCGTAGGAAATGAGATTCGCTTGAACATGTCTGAATTCCTATGCACTGAATCTACCCTGACCGGTAGCGATTGTGATGGAAAAGGTCCTGCCTTGGAGGCAGGACCTATTGATTCGCGGACGCTAACCGCATTTCTCGGTGGGAACCACCGAGCTGCATTCGTTGCAGAGCGACACAGCCGCAACTAGCGAACTTGACCGGGTGGGCAATAGGCACCCGAGGCAGGAGGAGCACCACTGAATTGATTGGGTGCTACCACGCGGCTCGCGTCGTAGAAGTGAGGTCTACCCGATGGGTAACCAGGATTGATGTTCTGCTCCTTGATGTGGAAGCGGC
The DNA here is from genome assembly GCA_031372345.1 of Pirellula sp. Lineage (GTDB taxonomy): Bacteria > Planctomycetota > Planctomycetia > Pirellulales > Pirellulaceae > JBKCUI01. The sequence goes on along the minus strand of JANMLD010000457.1, from coordinate 19,321 downwards.
TTGGCGGTGTTGGATAGCTCTGTCCAGGTTGTTGCCGAACGGTTCCCCTAATCGTGGTCACGGGGTCAGGTATGTTCATGTGCGTTTTGTTGCGAATGATGTGGTTTTGCAAACCTGCTGGCGCACCGAATGGAATGTGTGGTGGTCCGACCAAACCGATTGGCGTGCCACTTTGAGGCATTCCATATTGCGGAGCGCTTACGCCAGACACCATGTTGGGTGGATTGTTTGACGGTCCGATTGGCGCTCCGTCTGGACCACAAGTGGTTCCGTTGCCGTCGACGTAGGCGCCCAGTGGTAGCATTCCACCACCGAAACCACCAGCATTACTGTTGGACATTTCGATGTCTTTGTTGCCGAGGCGAATAATTGCCAAGATCGACCCGCGGCGATCCGCTTCGACGATCGGGTCTAAGCCCGGCTCGAGTCGTGTGCTCACGAGAGTATCAATACCCGAAATCGCATCCCCTTGGAATTCTGGATCTGGCAGATAAATCACTTTGGTAACAAAGTTGCTCGAAAGCGCTTGATCGAGATCTTCCTCGGTGAACTGAATCGCAATCGCATTGTGAGCTAAGTAAGCCGCTGTGCGGTAACTCGCAGTGCCTACTTCAAGCGTTGGATAAAGTTCAACTCCTTCGCGGCCTTGGATTTCGGTCAACTTCAATCGGAAGATGCCCCCTTGGGCAAATTCCAAACGACCTGGTACCACCAATGGATCGCTTGTGAAGGTGCTGTCGCCGACCACGTCGTACAGGATCTTCATCGACTGCGGTTGATTGAATAAAACTTGAACGGTTGGGATGGTGGCTCCAGCGCCATAACCTCGAACAGGAATGGTTTCAGGCATCATGACGCCTGGACCAGGTCCTCCGACCATCGGGCCTGGCTCAGCAAGTCGATTGGCTGGCGGCATGTTGTGCCGAACGCCAAACTCTCCTGCTTGAACGTTGGAAAGGAGTCCACACTGGGAGAGGATGCATGGAGCGCCCAAACCCAAAGCAGCCATTAGGCTAAAGTAACTTCGCATTTTCATTCTATTCCCCCTGGAACTTATTGGGTCAAGCCGGCTTCAACTTTAGGCCACCGCGACCGACGTTTTTCCACCTGGACAACACGCCTGCGATCGACCTACAATCCGGCTCGTTGGACACTACCGGGTATGTTCGGCACCTTCGGACCGGTTTCTTTGATAAAACCCTTACAACTTGCCCATGCAGATCGAAAAACGAAACGCTAGCACTTGGATGCTGGCCACGATTGTCCTAATCGCTCAACTCAATTGGGCTACGTGGGCTTGTGCGCAAGCATTCCCTGATAAGCCCAATCCCCCTACACTCACAACCAGCGCACTTCAACCGCCAAATATTTCGCCCATTGGTTCGCAGCCCATCGGTTCGCAGCCCATCGACGCAACCGTCGTGACGATCGACCCCAATCAACTCGTACTCAATGCAATCCATCAGTCGGTATGGGGGCCAGCCTATGCGTGCAAGGTTCATCAACGCAGCCATGCCTACGAGCAACAGGTGGTGGTGAGTGGTGAGTACAAAACAAGCGGCATTGGCACCGGTCAGTTTCGCTACAATGCCAGGGTTTCGTCAGGGGAAACTACGCTGGATACGCTGCAAGTTTCCGATGGACGATTGATGTTCACTCAAGTCGGATTGGACGATCCGCCGCGACGCGTTAACCTCGATCAAGTCCGACAGTCGTTGGGAGGTATGATCCATCATGTTGGCGAACGTCCGGACGTCAATTTTTACCTTGCGGTGGGTGGTCATCCGGAATTGCTTCGAAGCTTGTACCACCGCTATTTTTGGTACAAGGCCGTAGCTGGTCCGATTCGCGGGGTGGATGTTTGGCAACTGGTTGGCCGACTTCGAACCGAGCCACCGAAACTGGCGGGTAACGCACCGCTGGATCAGCAAACGTTTAGCGCTCCCGCGCCGAGCTCTAACCTGCCGACGGAAGTTCGACTAACGCTTGGCCGCTCTGCGTCGGCTGCCTATTTTCCATATATGGTCGAGTACTTTCGTCGAAGCAAGCGTCTAGATGGGCAGCCCGACGCCGAACTTCTCTCCGTTTTGGAACACACAGAACGAACCACTTCCGTAACTATTGTTGACAAAGATTTTGTTTTCAAGATTCAGGAGGGTGTTAAGAACAAGAATATAGACGACGAAACGGCACTCTATTTACCTACCTCGCCCATTACGGAACGACCGCCAAAAGTAGCTTCCCAGTCGAAACCTTAAATGGCTCCAACGGTCGTGTGAAGACGCATGGCTTTCGTGGCTGAGCGAGGCCCTCGCTCAGAATTGAAACGAGCCCGGATGATTCACCGGAGAGCGGACAACCGTGGCTAGCGTTAAACGGCTAATGAATAACGCGGGCGAGCGAAGGGCCTCGCTCGTCCACATTAAGACGCCATCCCTTGCAAATGCGCGTCGACGCATTCAGGCATGTGTTTGAGATGATAGCCCCCTTCTAGAATCGAAACCAATTTGCCATCACAATGTTGGTTAGCGAGTTGGGCGATCCATTTGCCCGCTTGGCGATAGTGCTCGGCTTCCAACGTCAACCCGCCAACGGGATCCAATCGATGAGCATCGAAACCTGCACTGAGCATTATCAAATCAGGTTTCATCTTGTTGGCAAGTTTCTCAGAGGACTCGAAGAGCCGCTTTAAGAATTCATCCGGTGCTGTGCTGGCTGCGACGGGGATATTGACTTTGGTTCCGATGGCTTTCCCGCTTCCTGTTTCGTCCGCTTTGCCCGTACCGGGATAGAACGGAAAGCGATGGATCGAAACGAAACCGACGGTTGGATCCTCCCAAAACGTCGCTTGCGTTCCATTTCCATGGTGCACGTCCCAGTCGATGATCAGCACCTTGTTCAACCCAAGCCCGCGCGCATGGTGAGCCCCAATAGCAATATTGTTGAGCAAGCAAAAACCCATGGCCGACTTGGGCATGGCATGGTGTCCAGGAGGGCGAATCGCACAGAAAGCGGTATTGTCCTGCGAGGCTACAACGCGTTGGACCGCATCGCAAACAGCCCCGGCCGCAAGCATAGCGGCTGTCCACGATCCTGTTGAAACCACCGTGTCCACCTCCACCCGTCCAGCATCGTGTTGGCACCAATCCTCAAGCTCCTTGAGATAGGCCGGGTCATGATTCCGTTCGCATTGCTGGATCGTAGCAGGCTCCCAGGTTGGAAGCTTGCATCGTTCCAACCAACCGGAATCCTTTAGCATTTGGTTGACCTGTGTTATCCGAGCCACCGACTCCGGATGGCTCTTGGTCTCATGCAACGCAAAGTCAGGATGGTGATAAAGCAACATAGGAATTCAATGTGGTTGTCTTTGCCTCTTACTCGTACTCTTAATCTTAATCTTAATCTTAATCTTACTCGTAATTTTAACCGTAATCGGACACTCGCTGAATATCTTAAGCCGCGTAGCCACCCTCCCAACCCGAAAAAACCAGATTGCGTTGGTTGGGGAAAACAAGTAATTACAGGACGGAATCACTAGGAAACCATTAGTTAGAGAGCCCGGGATGATCGATAGCAAACAACTAGTTGAATATGCAAAGCATCCTGAGCTGGCTTTGCAGAATCTGAACCTATTGCTAACTCTCTTGGACAGCAACGATGAAACAGAACAAAACTGTGCCAGTGACTTACTCGAGAACGGTGGCGTTCCGAGCCGAGAAGACATTCCCTTTCTTTGCAATCAATTGAATTCAAGTCGGTCTTCGCGAGTGTACTGGTGCAGCACGCTTCTGGGCAGACTTGGACCTGCCATGGATGACCCCAATGTCAGACGACGGATTCAGACCGACCTAAGCGGTGTCATCAACGACGAATCGATTGAGCTTTCGGCTCGTGAACGAGCCGCCTGGGCCATCGGAGAGCTTGGCGTTATTGACCCTGCCTGTCGCACGGTCTTGGAAAGACACGTTGAAAAAGCACATCCACGTTTAAAGAGATTATTGGAAACCGCCTTGGCCAGTTGATTTGCATTTCGGGTCCCATGGCGTTGCAAGGATTGCAGCGCTGACCGAGATAGCATCCGCCATCGGCATGAATATGACACAAAAACCCAAGCAAGGAGGCGAGGGGAATGAAACGTCAGGCAACGTATTTTTCTGTGATGACATTGGCTTTGAGCGGGCTGGCCCTTTTGGTTGGCTGCGAGCCAGGGGCTGAGTTTGCAAACAATACCAATTTCAGCAATGCGAGCCCGCAAGGGCAACTGGTTTCGACACGCGCGCCGTCAAATCGCACACAAGGGCTACCTGTTCGAACGCCACAGACCATCCTCATCGCCAGCTTCAATATCCAGACTTTTGGCAAGAAGAAGCTAGAAGACCAATGGGTTATCGAACGGATTGTGGCCGTGATCCGTCAGTTCGATATCGTTGCGATCCAGGAGGTGCGTGCAGAAGATCAAACGACGATTCCCAGGCTCGTCCAGCTCATCAATGCGCAAGGTGCTCGCTACGATTACTTGCTCGGGCCACGACTGGGAAGAAGTGTTTCGAAAGAGCAATACGCTTACATCTACGACACGGCAAGCGTCGTTTCCAGCCCCGATGCTATTTACACGATTGAAGACAACGCGGACCTTCTACACCGCGAGCCTTTGGTGGCTCGATTCGTTACGCGAGTTCCGCCAAACGTGCGTCCCTTTTCCTTTTCGCTGGTCAACATGCATACCGATCCGGATGAAGTCAAATTGGAACTGCCAGTCATGCATACCGTCCTGAAAGGAATACGCGAGTTTGAGTATCTGTCTGCACGTGAGGACGATGTCATTCTCATGGGTGACTTGAATGCGAGCCCGAAGCAATTCGGGACGTTGAGACAAATCCCAGGAATCTACTGGACGGTGGACAGTGAACCAACCAATACGATTCGAAAGAGCACGTGGGATAATATCATCTTTGATCGCGGATTGACGAACGAGTACACGGGTCGCAGCGGCGTGCTGGATTTGACTGACATGTTTGGGATCAAGACCGAAGAAGCCCTTCGGATCTCGGACCATTTGCCGATTTGGGCAGAATTCTCCACGATGGAACAAATACCTGGTGCCAACGCGCAGTTTGTGGAAAGCAACGTGCAACCCGCACGCCGGTAGTCATCGTTCGCTGCCATCCGAAGGTAGACACCGAAACTCAAGGGAAGTATTCTTTAAGGCGAGCGGCAGGTTGAAATCTACCTGCCAAGTCTTCATTTGGGAGTGCGAGGCTCCTGCCGAGCGTGGCTTTGGCTCGGCAGGAGCCTCGCCCTCCCGGTAAAAAGATATCTGACGCTTGCTTAAGGTCCCCTTTTCTGGAGAGTTGCGATTCATGCTCATTCCGTATTCGACCGATGCACCGATTTATCATTATCCAATCGCGACGGTTACGCTGATCGTCATCAACGTCCTTTTCTTCTTTGCCTTTTGTATCGGCCTCTCGGATTCGTCCCTTAACGACATCGACCACTTTCAAGATGCGGATGGGAATCGAGTCGAAAAGATCGAAGTTATTGAACAACTGCGAGCGTTACAAGCCGAAGGTGGGGACCTCGAGGAGTTGGAAAAACAATTGACGCCAGTCATGTCGGACTCGTCAGAATGGCGACGGGAACTCTTGCTTCAATATGGAAGAGGCTTGCGACCTTGGCAGTGGCTTACCTGCCTGTTCATGCATATCGATCTAGGTCACTTGATTGGGAACATGATTTTTCTGTGGTCATTTGGTTTGTTGCTCGAAGGCAAGCTTGGCTGGTGGCTGTTCGCATCGGTATACCTTGGAATGGGCGTGTTTCAATCGTTCGCTGAGCAGATTCTCTTGTTCTTTAGCAGTGGGGCGTCGTTAGGCGCGTCGGGGGCGATTTTTTCGTTACTAGCGCTTGTGGTGATCTTTGCTCCACTCAATTCCTTTGAGACCTTTCTTTTCATAGGGTTTCGGCTCTTCTTTTTCGAAGCCCCGATTTTGGTGTTCTGCGGCATTTACATTGTCATGAACGTGTTCTTTTTCCTCTTGAGCGGGGCTTCGTATGGGACGGAAGCACTTCACCTCATTGGGTTTTTGGTGGGTATTCCGGTCGGGTTTATGATGTTGACGCGAGGGTACGTCGACTGCGAAGGATTCGATATCATTTCACACTACACGAACAAAAAAGGCGCTGAATCCAAAGTCGGCAAGAAGCAACTTAAGGAGCGAGAAGCCAAACGTGAAGCCAAAGAACAAGCCGCCCTTCCCAAGATTGATCAAGGGCAAGTGAGAATGAAGATGGCAAGCCAGGTCGATCAGGCAATTCAGGAGGGGAATTACGATCTGGCTGTTGCCTTACAAAGCAAAATATCCGTCAACAATCCAGGAGCTGGCTGGACCCACAAACAGCTGATCGCGGTCATTCAACATTACCTGAAGGAGAGGCAGCTTGCCAAAGCAGAACCGCTTCTTCAACTGCACATTGAGCTTTTCGAGGAGCATCGATTTCAGCTTCAGCTCAAGCTGCTCAAGCTTTGGTTGCACGATCAGCGTCCTCGGCATGCCTTGCGTTACATGCGAGGCCTGAACCCGGCATTTTTCGCCGAGGCCGAGAAATCCGAATTGAAGAAACTGGCAGAATATGCACAAAAGCAAATCCAATCCGGTGTGTTGGAACCACAATAGCACCATCCATTGTCCGTTGTGTCGCTCTAGCGGCATCCTTTGAACCAATAGGGTTGCGAGTCGCAGGCAAATCATGTGTTGACAATGATTCAAGGTTGTAATGCGAGCGCAAGGAAAGTAGATTAACACCTCCTTCCCTGAAATTCTAAAGTCAGAACCCGCGATCCTCGTTATGTCTCAATCTGCGGATCGTCCAATCACTGATCGGTTTCTGTTGGGCTATCTGTTGGCGTTCACGATATTCATTAGTGCCTTTCTTCTTTTTCAAGTGCAGCCGCTCATCAGCAAGTTTATCTTGCCTTGGTTCGGTGGCAGCCCTGCGGTTTGGACAACCGCAATGCTGTTCTTCCAATGCACCTTGTTTTTAGGGTACGTCTACTCACACTTGCTTTTTTGTCGTTTAAGTTTGCGCAAACAGGTCATCGTCCACCTAGGGCTGCTCGCGATCGCCTCAATCATGGCGTTTTTTGTCATCCCGCTGGACTCGCTCAAGCCGAACGGCTCGGAAGATCCAACCTTAAGAATTCTGTTTTTGCTGAGCCTGTGCGTGGGTCTACCGTATGCTGTGCTTTCCACAACCGGCCCGCTTATTCAAGCATGGTTTTCGCGAGCGTATCCAGGCCGTTCTCCTTACCGCCTTTTCTCGCTGTCGAATATGGGTTCACTCATCGCACTTGGAACCTTTCCTTTCGTTTTCGAACCGTATATGGAATTGAAGACGATGGGGCGTTTTTGGATGATTGGCTTTTGGGTCTTCGCAGCGTTGTGTGCCGCTTGTGGGCTAAGCATGCTGAAGAGGGCAGGTGGTGTTTCAGAATCAGACGATGCGTTGGTCGAACTAACCAACGGGAAAACGCCTATAGCGTGGCAACGACTTTCCTGGATTGGGTTATCGGGACTTTCCTCGATGATGTTCATTGCCACAACCAACCATGTGTGCCATGACATTGCAACGGTCCCATTCCTTTGGATCGTACCATTGGCCTTGTACCTCTTAACTTTCATCATTTGCTTCGATCATCCCCGTTGGTACATTCGCGAACTATGGTGTGGCTTGTGCGCTGCTGTTATCTTTGCACTGGTATGTTTGGATTTGGATTTGTCGTTCGCACCCAATTTGGTGCTTCATTTTGGAACGATGTTTTTGATCTGCATGGTCTGTCATGGTGAGTTGGTAAAGCTCAGACCAGAGAGTCGTGACCACATTACCGATTACTATTTGCACATCTCTGCCGGAGGAGCGTTGGGGGGGCTGTTCATAACGCTTATTGCCACTCGCTATTTTGATGAATACTACGAATGGCCTCTTGGGTTACTCTTGAGTTTGGTTATCGCACTTGGTGGTTTAGGCAACATCGCTAGCCGACAGAAGTGGTTTGGTGCTTCCAGCCATTGGCTGGTGGGGCTCGGCATATTGTTGGCAATTTCCTTTGCGAGCTGGTGTCTCGATCCGTTTGATTGGCTTCGCAAAAGCGAGCAAGGAATCAAATATGAACTGCTATTGCAAGCCAGGAATTTCTACGGAACGGTATCGGTGACAGATCGGCACTACACGCGGGCCTTTTCGGCAGAAGAAAACGACGGTATCTCCCGTGGATTGGACTCCGGGTATCGCAGTTTTTGGAGTGGCAACGTCCTCCATGGACGGCAATGGACCGATCCCAAAAAACGCGATTTGCCATTGAGTTACTACGGCAAAGATAGCGGGGTTGGGAAAACGCTTCAGTATTGTAGGGAACAGACGCACCGCGATCATCCACTTAAATTTGCGGTCGTAGGACTTGGCTCTGGTGCGCTGGCAACCTATGCCAGACCTGCCAATGGTGCTCGTCTAGCCGATGAGTGTGTCATGTACGAAATCAACCCGTTGGTTGAGCAAATTGCTCGGAAACACTTTTGGTATTTGCCGGACTACGAACAACGACTCGAAAAACCAATCGAAGTCCGATTGGGTGATGCTCGATTGACCATGGAGCGCGAAGCCCCGCAAGAATACGATGTGATTGTATTGGACGCTTTCAGCGGAGATTCGGTACCTGCCCATTTGCTTACGCGAGAAGCATTTGAGATTTATCGCAAGCACTTGAAGAAAAAGGCGGATGGGACCATTGATGGCACGATCTGCATTCACATCACGAATTCATACCTCAATCTGTATCCCGTGGTCAAGAATGCAGCGGAGCAAGTTTTAAAGATAAAATACACGAGCATTTACAAGACCAGCGAGCCTCAAGAGCAATTGGAGCGAAGTCACTATTTCATGATGTCGAATGACGAAGTGTTTTTGGAGCAAACTCCCATGGTGCCACGCTTTAAATCGAATTCGGACTCCGTTGGCGGCGAAGCGCGCGGAGAAGCAATCGAACAGGATTGGCCAGGCATTCCGCTTTGGACCGACCACTACAGCACCATTTTCAATATCCTCTGGAGCGAGTAGACAATTTCATCATGCAAATTGACTTTACGACTCCAGCTCTTCTGTTTTCCACCATTTCATTGCTATTGCTTGCCTACACGAATCGCTTCCTCGGTCTGGCAAGCATTATTCGCAAACTCCATGCGGACCATGCCGAAACGCCCAATCAAGTCTACGTAGAGGAGATCAAGAATCTACGGCGACGTGTCTATTTGATTCGCGACATGCAAACGCTCGGTGTATGTAGTTTGCTAGCATGCACCCTCTGCATGGGATCGCTGTTCTTGGGCTGGATCGTCTTGGGTAAGTTCATCTTTGGCGGAAGTCTAATACTCATGGCAAGCTCCTTGGCTCTGTCGATCCTTGAAATTCGGATATCCGTCGGTGCCTTGGACGTCCATTTGAAGGACATGGAGTCATGATCCGACCCGGTAGTTTAGGCTGTTTGTGCAGGGCGGGTTAGGAGGATTGAATTTAGAGTGCCTATTGTTTCGATCCTAGGGTGGCTGGACAATACGACCCGTAGAATGCGAGTCTCGATCAAGCAAGCCCAGCTAATGCGAAACACTAAAGGACTAAGTCATGAAACGCGGCATTCTATCCCTCGCCTTATTTGGAATCACCCTTGCCATGTCCAGTGGCTGCCATAACCACAATCGCTGCAATAGCTGCAACGGTGCGTTGGGATGCAGGCCATGCAATGTCGCTTGGCAGCGAGGCGGCACGGACTACGGTGCCCACCTGTCCCACAGCCAGTACCGCACCGATCCACAAGTGGGGTCGGGTGTTCAGGCGCCACAAACCGCTTACCCCTACTACACCAATCGTGGCCCTCGCGATTTCTTTGCGAACAATCCACCGAGCATCGGCCGATAGGTCGATATAAAGCGGGCGGCAGCATTGATAATACCGGGAGGGAGAGGCTCCAGCCGAACCTTGGCGGCGCCAGCTCGGCAGGAGCCTCGCTCTCCCATTGGAACCCTTGGCAGGTAGTTTTCACTCTGCCGCTGCATTATGTCGATTCGTGGACCTACGCAGCAGCGTCAAGTCGATAGGCCCGGATTGCATTTTGGGACCAGAATTGGGCTTGCTCAGACTCGCTGAGCTTCGATGCCAAGTTGGAAACCGCAGCTACCCACTCGGCGTAGCTGGTCTTCAGCAAACAAACAGGCCAATCCGTTCCGAACATCAATCGTTCGGAACCAAACGCCTCGATGGCGGCATCCCAATAGCGTTGGATAGAGGGGAGCGACCATTCCGCATCTCGCACCTCGGTGGCCACGCCTGAGAATTTACAATATACGTTTGGACGCTTGGCCAACTCTTTTATGTCGCGGTCCCAAGCGGTGTCATAGACGCCGGACTGAATCGTCGGCTTGGCAATATGATCGAGAACAAACACTTGGTCAGGGTGTCGATCGACGAATGGGATTGCAAAGGGTATTTGCCTAGCATAGATAAGCAAATCATAGGTCCATCCGAACTCCATCATTGCTTGGATGCCATCGTTAAACTCAGTTCGAGCTAGGAATCCGTCCTCTTGTTCGTCTTGAACCACGTGCCGCAATCCGCATAGTTTTTCTTCGTGTCGAAACCTCGCCATCGTCTCGCGAATGGACGGGCTTGCCAGTGGTAACCATCCGACGACACCCAAAATCCAGTCATGGCTGTTTGCCATGGACAGCAACCAGTTCGTCTCCTCGACGCTTTGTCTAGCTTGGACTGAAATGGCGCCGTTGACATGTGTCGATTGGGTTTCCGAAAGCAAGTGCGAGGGGAGGAAATCCCTTCGCAATAACTCCATTGGTTCGGAAATCCACGGATATTGCTCTGAGGAGTATTGCCAAAAATGGTGATGGCTGTCGATTCGATGCACGTTGACGCAGCCCTTTCAGGTCAATTCATGGTTTTCGATTCCAGCGATCTTTTCCAATCGTCTCGAGTGCCGGCCACCTTCAAACTCCGTGGCTAGCCAAATACGAACAAGATCGCCAACGGGACGGTCACCGATCAAATCACCTGGCAAGCAAAGTACGTTGACGTCGTTATGTCGCCTGCACATTTCCGCCATGACTTCGTCGCAGCACGCCGCCGCTCGCACCCCTTTGAATTTATTCGCAACGATAGCCATACCGAAGCCAGTTCCACAGATCAAAATACCTCGTTCCACCAAGCCGTCCGCCACGCGCTTGGCCACCTCCACACCAAAGTCGGGATAGTCGACCGCTTGGTCGCTGTGCGTTCCATAGTCTTCGACTTCATGACCGTCAGCGGTCAGCAGCGTAATCAGCTTGCCTTTAATCTGGAAACCTCGATGGTCACTACCAATGGCAATTCTCATTCTCCACACTCCACAGATTGCTTGGAAAGAATCGGATTTCTTAACGCCATTGAATGAGAGCCTCCATGTCGAGTCGATCGATCCAATAATCGGTATGCTCGTCTAATTGCTGAGCGCACTTTTGATAAACCTCCAAAGGTCCTCCAAAAGGATCACTTATCTCGCCACCGTCCGGTGAAATAAGATGCACTTTCGAAGCAATGGAGGGCCACTGCGAAATAATAGCGTGTCGATGCCGTTGTCCCATCGTTAGGATCAAATCAGCTTGTTCGACCAAAGCAGCATTCAACTGGGTGCTTTGGTGTTGCTCCAGCGAGTAACCAAAATCGCGAATTGCAGCCAAAGCGCCATGTGAAGCGGGGTCGCCACCGTAGGCGGACACACCGGCGGACAATGAAACAACCGGGCACTTCCTTTCGGCTGCCGATTGTCCAAACTTGGCGGAGATCTTCTTCTCCATCATCGCTTGAGCCATCGGAGAACGGCACGTGTTGCCAGTGCAAACAAACAATACTATCCATTGTGAAATCTGCCGGAGCCCATTCTCGTCCACCATTCCTGGGTGAATGATTTGCCCCGTGTTCCCGTCGATGGCAACGACCGTCGGGTCCCCTGGCGAAATCACCTCACCGTCGTCAATCGCCAGAATGCTTTCCTCTGGATTCAAGAGCTCAGCAGAGCTTGCAATTCTTCCTATCGAGTCGCGTGCTGCGCAACTGACTAAAGGTCCTGATGAGAGCCTAAAAACATGCTCAAGGACTTCGTGTTCCGGTTGCCAAACTTGAATTCGATCATTCGAATTCTGGATGGTCTTGCAAACCTGATCATCCAAGCATCTCAAAACACTCGATGCATGCGAGTCCTGAATGCTCAGCATGACTGGTCCAGGCCAAGCTTTTCTGCCTAATCGTCGTGCCGCGGGGCTGATGTTCGGAAAATAATCAAGAGTCTCGTCGGCCGATCGAACCATTAAGGAGATCGTAGCGCCGCCCGAACGAATGGCGCATTGAGTCAATTGTTCGACCGCAGTCGGATGAAGCCCACTTGCCACCAGGAGGTACGAGTAATTGGACGGCAACGCAACAACATGTCCCTCTGCCAGTGCCTGCACAGCCAAATGAACGATATCGCGTGGATCGTCCGATTTCCTCCAATCCAGAATCTTGGTCATATGCGCGTGGGCAATACTGTAGCTAGGGTTCTAAGTTTCAAATCAGCAAAACTGATTTTCGCAATTCCATTTCAATACGGTTATGATATCCCATTAGCGTTCGCTGGTCGATTCCCCACACAATCAAGTTGATAACCTTAAAAAAGGCTACAAATGACTTCCGATCAACTGACACGACGCGAGTTTCTCGTTTCTGCCCAAAGAAAGATGGCGTTGGGATTTGGAATTTGCTTCGCCCCGAGCTTGGTTTTTCATAGCGGATGTACGAATTCAAAAGAAATCGGCCAAGTTGACGGTCCTGACTTGATTATCGGCCAACGTGGACTCTCGGACGGACGATTTCAAAAGCCCAGAGCCATTGCCATCGACTTGGACGACATGATCTATGTGGTCGACAAAACCGGACGCATCCAGAAATTTGACAATGAGGGGAAATTCATCCTGGGTTGGCGGACCCCCGCAATTGATTCGGGTAAACCCACGGGATTGAGCATAGATTTAGATGGCTCAATCATGGTGGCGGACACACACTATTATCGCTTTTTGTTTTACACACCTGACGGCCAACTCATGGACGAGCGAACGATTGGCGGCACGAATGGCCCCGATCCAGGACAGTTTGCTTTTGTCACGGACATTGCCCGGACGAACAGCGGGGCATACTATTGTGGCGAATACGGCGAATTCGACCGCATTCACCGATATACTCTCGACGGCAAGTATGTGGACCGAATGGGTGAACATGGCGACGGGCCACTTCAATTTAGTCGGCCACAGAGTTTGGTTGTGGACGAGGCGGGGCTCCTATGGGTAGCAGACTCTTGCAATCATCGGATCCAAGTCATCGATTGGCGAGACACCAAACCCCGTTCCGTTGCGATACTTGGCAAACAAGGGCAGGCGTTAGGTGAATTTCAATACCCCTACGGAATGATCTTTGCAAAGGATGGGTCCCTCATCGTAAGCGAATTTGGAAACCATCGCGTGCAACGCTTGGACCGCGAAGGAACGCCATTGGCGAGTTGGGGCGTAGCTGGCAATCTGCCGGGAGAACTCAATCAACCTTGGGCAACAGCCGTGGATTCGAAGAATCGAATCTACGTCGTTGACTCCGGAAACAACCGAGTGCAACGATTTCACTTTTGAATTGACACAACGAAGAACATGTTTCAAACCGTATATTTAGGAAAACTGCTTGGGATTAAGGTCTACATTCATTGGACCTTTTGGTTTCTAGCTCTCTACGTTGGACTAAACAACATCGGACATGGTTTTGGGCAAGCAGCCTCGGCCATCGGGTTTGTGTTTGCCGTGTTTGGTTGCGTTTTCCTGCATGAGATGGGGCACGCGCTGGCTGGGAAGTATTTCCGCATTCCCACACTGGACATTACCCTTTACCCGATCGGCGGTGTGGCCCGCATGGCCGATTTTACGCGATCGCCAGTTGCGGAATTGATCGTTGCCATTGCGGGTCCGATGGTCAACTTAGCCATAGCTACTCTTTTGTTCGTCGGTCTTTCGATACGCGCTAGTCTTGATCAGTTATCGATGGAAGGCGTTGGAGAGCTAGGCCCAATGGAGCAACTGCTCATCGCGAATTTAGTACTCGCGGTTTTTAATATGTTGCCCGCATTTCCGATGGATGGTGGTCGCGTCTTGAGAAGTCTGCTCGCGATGTTGATGCCCTACTCGCAAGCGACTCGATACGCGGCCCGCGTAGGCCAAATCATGGCGGCCCTTATGTTCTTTACTGGATTTTACTTGTTCAGCTTGCCGCTGATTTTTATCGCAGTCATGGTCTTTCTCATTTGCTCAGGCGAATTGCTCAAAGAACGATTGGTCAGTCTGGCCTCGCGAATGGGCCAGAATCAACCGCCGATCTATCAAGTTGAAGATGTTGCAAGCGCAGGCGATACGATCGATGCCGCTGATGTGCGCCGGGTCAGGTGAACGAGCCAATTAGCCGCACGGCGTTAGCCGCGGTTTCCGACGATTGTCAAGCACTAAGGGAACCGGGGCTAGCGCCCAAACGGCTAATGACTTGGAAATACTCTCGCAAATGTGCTTAGCATCCGACTTGCAATCTTAACAATCGACAGCCTATTCGAGCATCTTCGTTAAGAACGATAGAAGATGCTGTGAACCTTGCTTCTAAGCTATAGACCCATTTGTGCTCATCGCTACAAAGTGTTCATCGCAGTTGGCGAGTCATTTTGTGTTTGCACATTTCACTTGGAGGAAATCATGGTTATGCGAAATCGGTGGCATCGACAAACAGGAGTCCACCGCATACGCGGTGCGTTTACTCTTGTCGAACTCTTGGTGGTCATCGCGATTATTGGAATACTTGTGGGTTTGCTCTTGCCAGCAGTGCAAGCAGCACGCGAGGCAGCACGCCGTATGCAGTGCGCCAACAACATGAAGCAAATTGGCCTTGCCTTTTTGAATCACGAATCTGCTTATGGGTACTTGCCCAAGGGCCCCTATGACGGAGACCCAAGTTTGCCAGGTATGGTCTACAACGAACCTATCGGTGCCTATGAGAGCGGTACGACGTGTTGCAACGCAGCTCATCCAAACGGTTGGAGCCATTGGTTCAAGATTCTGCCATATATCGAAGCAAGTACCGTTTGGAACTTGGCGAAATTTGATTTGCCTCCCGTTCATACCAACCGGGCAGTTAACTACAACGGTGAAGACGATGTCGCCAGATCATTGATTCCTGCATACTATTGTCCTTCGCGTCGCCCTGCTGCGCTCTATGCTTCATCGCCGACTGGTTTTGCATCTGGTAGATGTGACTACGCTGGGAGCGCTGGTTTCTATCAAGGTGAAGTTCACGAAAATTGGGGCGACATTCCCGCAGCACCACTTGGCATGTCACCCCGTCGCAACGAACGTACACCGGAGAATTTTGGAAATACCGGTGGCAGAAAAGGAACCATCGTTTGGTCCGCACAGGGCGCGAAACGACGTCTAGCAGACTTTACTGACGGTACATCGAACAGCATCGCTGCGGCGGAAAAGCACATCCCGCCAACCCGTTGGGGCGCTGACGGCGGCGACAACGAGCGATGGAACAATGCTGGATGGGATGAATGCGTAATACGATACCACTTTCCCCCAAAGTCAGACTTTGATAAGTCGCTTCCTGCGACCGGAACACCGTCTGCGTTCAACAACGGCACAACGACTGTCTGGCGGCGATACTTCGGTTCTTCGCACCCTGGCGGATTGAATGCAGTCTACGGCGACGGATCGGTTCATTTTGCTCCTTTCAATGTGGATGCAGTTGTTTGGATGAATTTGTGTGTTATCGATGACGGCAATACAGTGAACTCGGACCTGTAATTCTAGCGATAGGACTTTCGATATAGAAATCAAAAACAGACAGTACGTCGTGTACTGTCTGAATTATTAGCGCCCCGAGTTCTTGAGTTAGGCTTTGCAAGCATGACGATTTCGATAAACGACGATCTCGATAAACTGGGAAACGTTCTTTTGTTTTTACTTTTTTGTTTTATTTTTGAGGAAGTGGTTCGATGCGAATATTAGGTATTAGCGCGCTGTTGCTAATTGGAATGGTCGTTGCCGGTTGCGGCAGCAATGAGATCAAGTTGCCTTCGGATAAACTTACGAAGGAGCAAGAGGAGCAAATCAAGAAGGATGACGCGAAGGTAGCGGACGAAGAAAGTCAGGGCGCGAAAAGAAGATAGATTCGCCATTTCATCCGTTCGGTGCTCGTCTCCGACGCGATGAAGGATTTTCGGCAACGATTTCTCTGGTGGAGTGAGAGCTTGTCTCCCCTCAACCATGTTTTGGCGTCCAACCATCAACACATTCCCGGACGTCCCCCCACTCCCGGCATGACCGCCTGCTGTGGTCGAGCCGGGAGTGGGGGTGAAATTGTCATCTCAATTGAAAACAAGGAATTCCATGAAAACAAGACTTGGTTGCATGATCGTAGGTTGTGTCGCGTTTTTCGGGTGCGACGTTGGTAAACCTGCGAACGCAATAGTTTATTTGCCCGAGGTGAGCGTAGTCGACGAATCGCTTCCTAGAGTCACCCATCCAGAGTACGCCAACTGGAGCCAGTTCGCCGAAAAAACATTCGTGGTCCGAAAACGAGTCGTTTCCAATGCTGGCGGTAGCGTCTTGGTTACGACAAAAATGTGGCTTGAGAAAAAAGATGCGGACGGCGTATCGGTTGGCAGCCAAGTAACTGTAGAACGTCCGAACGAGCCGATCGTCGAAAACGATGATGACATTGTTCGCTATCCGGCAACATATCGACTACCGAAAGGTTTGGATGCTGCAAGCTTTGACCAGCCCTCTGCCAAGGCGAAAGAAACGGGAACGGAAGTGATCCAAATTGGAGACAAGAAACTGCAGACCAGGATTTTCGAATGGGAGGAAAGGAACGAGACCGGTCCTATGACGGTGAAGCTATGGCGTAGCGACGAGATTCCAGGCAAAATCGTCCGACAGGAGATGTTAACGAAAAGCACGGAAACGAAAAGCGTGGAAGAGGTGACGGAATTCCATTCACAACACCAGTGACCGCGGTTTAGCGTATCTCGTGTGGCACGCCCAAAGCGATAGCGATGGGCGTGGGAAGTGTGGCAACTGTTTCCAGCGACTCACCACGCCCTTCGTAACCTCAGGGACGTGCCACTCGTTTGCGATGCGGTGCCACTCGTTTGCGATGCGGTGCCACACGTTTGCGATGTGGCGGACGATGCAAGCGTCCGATTATTCCACAATGCTGCTCAACCACATGGGTTTTTCGTCGTCGGTTATCGCAAAACGTACAATGTCGGGTAGGTCAGCAGCTTTGGCGGAAATTTTTACAGGTCCTTGAAAGGGAACCGTACTCTTGACCTTGAGCGTGATCTTTTTTTCCGTGTCACTCCCCTGAATGGATTTTACTGCTGGGCACTCGACACCTTCAGATGCTCCGTCAAGCGAAACCACGATTTCACCAGCAAAATTGCCCTCGCGATTTAACTTGACTTGGATCTCGGTTTCCTTGCCAATCACGACCTGAATGAGATCATTCGGAATCGATAGACTAAAGTCTGGCAATACTGCACTCACCAGCAATTCGAAACCAAAGTCTGGCCCACCCGCTTGATGAAAGTCACTAATTTCGATCAAGTAATCACCGTCTGCAGGAGCCTTCCATTTCAAGTCTGGATCTCGGTCGTTCCCTACGTCGTCCTGTTGCGATAGTTGCTTGCCCTGAGCATCAAGAACCGCGACGGTCCCGTCCAACGCCGAGCCGAGTTCCCGAGCTCGCAACTGAATTCGATAGGACTGCCCCGCCATCCCTTTGAAGCGAACGTATTTTTGCTGTCCGGATTGAGCGATCGTGCCACGCAAGCGAGCAGGCACTTCGATCGCAATCGCCGTATCGCGTGAAAGTGCTTCGTCTTTCTCAATCGTGCGACAGATATCGTCACTTCCCGCTGAACCGTCTGAGGAAGGATCCAAGATGGCAGCAACCTCGAATTGAAGTCGAAGCCGATAAATCCAGTCTGCCCCTCCTCCGAACGCGATAGTGCTGTCCGGCGCTGCAGGAAAACCAAACACGCGAACAAAGTACTTGCCATCGCGCGGCGCTAGGAACTCGAGACTTGGATCAAGTCCGAAATGATCGAGGTTCTCAGCCATGACAAACCCATCCGAGTCCAATAGCTGTAGGATCGCATCCACGGGTGATCGCAACAATTGTGACGCATCGACGGTGGCGACCAGCTTCTGGCCCGCAGTGAGCATCACCGAAACCATGTCCACATCTCCGCGCTTGCCTAAGACACCTTGAAAACAGGTCGGCAATGAAGCAATCGCGTTTGCCTCGGCAACCCGATTGTTCGGTTCCACCTCGATTTGTTCGGGCATATCGCTAACCAGAAAAGGTCGGACCGAGGTTGCCCCATTCGGATGATACAAACGCAACCAATGTAAGCCCGGCTTAGCACCAGCATCGATGGTCGCCTTGAGCTTGCCCGAACCCTCTTCACAGGACCAGCTAATAGATTCCGTATCGGACCAAGCTTGAATCGGCCACACCGGAAATTTGCCAGTGGCTTCGACGTCGACGACCGTGCCCGCTTGACCACCCGATGGGAAAAGGCGAGTCAACTCAGGACGTTCGGAAGCTCGAAGAGCATTGGTAGAAATTGCGGCAAGTAGTACACAGCTACCGAAAGAGGACCGCAATCGCGTTTTACTTTGTCGATACCAAACCACGCTTACATCAACTCCTGGATAGGCGTATGGTCGCTTACCAAGTGAGTCGGTCTGCCCGATGGTGTGTAGTAGATCTTTGCTGGATCGATTCCAAGTTTACGATAGACGGTCGAGACATAGTTTTCAGGGGACAGGACCCGTTCGCTGGCGGAATGACCTTGTCGATCGGTTGCTCCGATCACTTGACCGCCGCGGGTTCCACCACCCGCAAACAAAATCGACATCGCATTGGCCCAATGATCCCGGCCGGCCTTGGATGGTCCAGCCAAAGTGCTGAGTTTAGGCGTACGCCCGAACTCGCCGAGCGCAATGACCATGGTTGTCTCCAACAAGCCGCGTTGATCCAAATCATTGATCAGCGTAGCGACTGTTTGGTCCCAACTCGGCAATCGCTTTTTCAACGCTCCGAACAAATCGGAATGGTGATCCCAACCGCCATCGTAAATAGTTACAAAGGGTACACC
>JANMLD010000446.1:0-5480 GCA_031372345.1 Pirellula sp. | reverse complement strand
TAAGTGTTTTGGCTTGGAACGTATTATTGCCGCAAACGACGAACTCCTACCAGGAACTAAACTACGGCGGAATCGTATGCTCGAAGGTCAAAGCGTTGGGGAAGGCGCATCTGGCCGGATCACTCGACTCAAAAACGAGTCAGATGATTGAACGTCATCTCGACAAATGCGGCCTTTGCCGTTCCTTCGTAGAGCAAATCCGAAACCGTCAGGCAGGTCCGTCAAATTCCAAACTTTACCAGGTGCGATATGTTTCGGCCTTTGATGCACGGCACTCTGTGCCGTGATTTTGTTGGGAAGTTTTGTTTCGTCGGCAGATCTCTGGGCTAACCATCTCTGGCGGATCGCGAGCGATTCAGGCATAATTCCCACCACTCTTAGATCTGGGATAAAACCCTCGGCCGACGCTGGATTTCCGGTGGCCGGGTGGGTTTGAATTCCGATTTCGCACGAACAAAGCACCTGAAGGCATTTTTTAATGGCAAAAATAAAGGTCAAGAACCCTGTCGTCGAGATGGACGGCGACGAGATGACGCGTATTATCTGGTCGAAAATCAAGGAAAAACTGATCTACCCGTACCTCGACATCGACCTCAAGTATTTTGATCTCAGCATCCAAAGCCGAGATGCCACCAAAGACCAGATCACGGTCGATTCAGCCAACGCAACCAAGAAATATGGAGTTGCGGTCAAGTGCGCGACCATTACGCACGACGAATCGCGCGTTAAGGAATTCGGTTCGCCAGAAATGTTGCGAAGCCCGAACGGTACTATTCGAAATATTTTGAACGGCACCATCTTCCGCGAACCCATTATTTGCAAAAACGTTCCGCGGCTAGTGAGCCATTGGGACAAGCCTGTCGTAGTCGCTCGTCATGCCTTCGGCGATCAGTATCGAGCAAGCGAGTTTCGTTTCCCGGGCAAAGGAACTGTCAAACTTACGTTTGTGCCAGCCGATGGTGGCCCCGCAATCGAACGAGAAGTCTTCAAGTCGGAAGGCTCTGGCGTTGCCATGGCCATGTACAATACCGACGAATCGATTTCCGGTTTTGCGCAGTCGGTATTCATTTATGGTCTGGCCAGAAAATACCCCGTCTACTTGTCGACCAAAAACACCATTCTCAAAACGTATGATGGTAGGTTTAAGAACCTATTTCAAGAAATCTTTGAAGCAAACTACGCTGAGCAGTACAAGGTTGCTGGGTTAACGTACGAGCACCGACTGATTGATGATATGGTAGCCGCCAATTTGAAGTGGAGCGGTGGCTATCTCTGGGCATGCAAGAATTATGATGGCGATGTCCAATCGGATACGGTTGCGCAGGGCTATGGTTCGCTGGGATTGATGACTTCGGTGCTGATGTCGCCGGATGGAACATCCTTCGAAGCCGAAGCGGCACACGGAACGGTTACACGCCACTATCGGGACCATCAAGCCGGTAAGCCAACGTCGACCAATCCCATAGCGTCGATTTTTGCTTGGACTCGCGGTTTGATTCGTCGAGGAGAAGTCGACGGAACTCCAGATGTGGTTGCCTTTGCCAACACCGTGGAAAAAGTATGCGTTGAATCCGTGGAAGCGGGCCACATGACCAAGGATCTGGCGTCGCTCATTGGCAAAGAGCAGAAGTGGGAGACCACAGATCAATTCCTCGATACGTTGGATGCGGAACTCAAACGCCGCATGGCGTAGAACAGATGGTCAGAACCCCTGGCGTAAAGCCAGCGGCATGGCAATGCCCCCGAGTTTATCTCGGGGGATGGTTACCACCTCTTCTAGCACAGATGGTCACAACCCCTGGCGTAAAGCCAGCAGCCTGTGGCGATTTCCGCCAACTTACTTTCCAATGAAATCCTTACCCATCCAAGGACGCAGAACCGCTGGCACCCGGATTGTCCCGTCCGCCAATTGATGGTTCTCCATGACTGCAATGATGGCTCGGCTGATTGCGATGGCCGTACCATTGAGCGTGTGAACGAGGTGGGTGCCTTTTTCGTTTTTCGTTCGAGAACGAATATTGAGTCTTCGAGCTTGATAATCCGTGCAATTGGAAGTGCTGGTCACTTCACCCCATTCGCCAGCGGTCCCGCGACCGGGCATCCATGCTTCCAAGTCGTATTTGCGATACGCAGGGCCGCCAAGGTCGCCGGTTGCCGTATCGACAACTCGAAATGGGATTTCCAGGAGATCAAACAGATCGCATTCTAGCTGGCGCAGCTCTTCGTGGATGGCGTCACTTTGATTCGGTAGCGTGAACGCAAACATCTCTATCTTGGTGAATTGGTGCACGCGGTATAGTCCCTTGGAGGCCCGGCCAGCAGCTCCGGCTTCGGTTCGAAAGCAATGGCTGATGCCAACTAGTTTCAATGGCAAGTCTTCTGCCTCAAGCACTTGACCAGCGTACATGCCCCCCAATGTGATTTCGGCGGTGGCGACTAAATTCAGATCGGTGTTTTCAATGCTGTAGATTTGAGTCTCTGGACCACGAGGGATGAATCCAATTCCATGCAACGTTTCGGTATTCGCGACATCGGGTGTTGAAACAGGCACAAACCCTTGCTTGATGAGAAGGTGCACGGCAAACTGTTGGAGCGCGAGCTCCAAAAGAACCGCGTCGTTTTTGAGAAAGTAGAAACCAGCGCCGGCCACGCGAGCTCCCGCCTCGAAATCGATCATGTCGTGCTGCTTGCCGAGCTGCAAATGATCTTTGGGTTGGAAATCAAAAGTAGGGATCGGAGTCTTGCCTCGTGCGATCTCCAAATTTGCCAAATCGTCCCGGCCTATGGGCGCCGCCGGATGGGTCATGTTTGGCACTCGGGACAAAATCGTTGCAATTTCCTTGTCCAACGCGTCGTGTTCTGTTTGAACGGCCTCTTTTTGCTCTCGTAGTTTTCGCCCTTGCTCCTTAATTCCGTCGCGCTCGGCAGGGGCTGCAGTACCAATCCTGGCACTCGTTGCATTGGCTTGCCGATTCAACTCTTCGGCTTGACTGAGCTTGGCTTTCCGGACCCGTTCTAACTCCACAAACCGATCGATTTCAACATGCGCACCGCGATGAACGCAATTCGCCTTGACCAACTCAACGTTTTCTAAAACAAATTTTCGATCGAGCATTGGAACAACGGGGGGATGGGTACGAATTAGAAGATACGAAACCGCAGAGTTTATCTCAAAACTCAGAATCGTCCAACAAGCCTAACGCTTGAAAGCTTTGACGTTCGATTGGATTGTACTAAGCCCTTGAAAACCCCTGCATTTTTCGGGGACATCGACCCGATACCCTCCATTGAACGCTCGGAAAGTAATTTGGATTCGAGCAAGGAACCATGGATGGTCGGTGAATTTAACTTTCTGCCAATTTAGTGAGACCATGCTATGCGACTTTTTCTGGCTGCATTTTGTTTAGCTGGGGCTGCGACCGCCTCAACCGCTTTTGCCGATAATGATGAGCCGTTGACCGGCGGAACCGGCTCGCCTGGCTACGCTCGATTTGAAGTCAGCCCTGCACAAGAGTACTTGATCGCACGCGCTCGAGCAGAAACCATGCATCGTGAGGCGATCGTCAGGCAGTATGACTGGATGGGCTACAACTATGCTCGGCCCATCGTCAATTCCGACCCGTTTTTCAATGCTCAAACGCCACTTCGCACCCGTCGCCTTTATAGCTTCCAAGGCTACTGGGTCGATTCGCGAATGTACGGTTTTTAAAGCGTATTCGGATTGCTCCGATTCATCACAATTTGGAGTGCTCCGATTCATCGGAGCTTTTAGATTGCGGGAATAGCTGCACGCTAGGCATGGCTTTGGAATAGTAGTGCAATTGCCGAAGGGCAATTCGCCGTTCAAACATTTCTCGTTGGGCAGTCGCTGTACGAATCTTAAAGCGGAAATGAATTTCCGCACGCCAAATCTTAAAGCTGGGACGAATCCCTGCACTCCAAATTGCCAAATGTCTGGATGCACGAACGAGGCAGAGTGGCTTCCAAATAGCCGAATGGCTTCGATTGTTCATCTGCTCTCGTTAAGCGCTCGGCTGAGATCAATTTACTTTCCAACGGCTCAGGACTGGGCGATTCGCAAGTCATTCGAATGCGTTCTGGGCATTCGATTTCTAACAACCAGCGATTGCCCATCCAGCGACAACCTCCGATGGCTCCTTTGGCCACAAGCCCATGTGTATTCATCGATAAACCCACCTGTCGGGTTGCTTCGGGCGGAGAATCCAACTCAACGTGCTTAATCCGCCAGTCGTGCGATCGGACGCCGCATTCAATCCAACTCGCATCCGGGTTTTGTCCAGGGGCTAGCCAGGCTTTCTGCATCTTGACGATATCCACCGTCGGATGGCCAAGCAATTTGGCAACCACTTTGGAATGGGGTGAGCGGTAAACCGACAGTGGGTTGCCAACTTGTTGTATCCTGCCTGACGCAAGCACCGCGATTCGATTCGCCAGGTAAAACGCTTCCTCCGAATCGTGTGTGACGTAGAGAAACGTCTTCTTGGTCTCCCGATGCACCCTCAGAATGAGTTCCCTGATTTCTTCACGCAAAGTCTGATTCAAATGGGCTAGCGGTTCATCTAGAAGCACAACTGATTTGCCAGACAACATGGCTCGGGCGATGGCAACGCGTTGGGCCTGTCCTCCCGAAAGCTGAGTGAGCTTTTGATCAAGCGTGTCTTCTAGTTGCAACCAATCGACCCAGCGGGCGACTTGGTTCGGTTCTGAAGAGTGCTTGGCTGCCAAGTCAAGATTCCGGCGAACAGTTAGGTGCTCATACCCATTCCCATCTTGAAAAACCATGGCTACATTGCGAATATGGGGAGGTCTTCGGGCTTGATCGAGACCTTCGATTCGAATGGTCCCAAGTTGCGGAAGTTCGAGACCCGCAATGAGCTTTAGCAAGGTCGATTTGCCGCTACCGCTATCGCCCAAGATAACGATCAATTCCCCTTTTTCAACGGACAGGCTCAACTCATCAAGGACCGTGGCACGACCATACTGCTTTCTGAGGCCAATGACTTCGATGGCTAATGGCTCAACACCCATGGCTTTGAGAATCGGTTCGGTTGAATCAGATTTCATACCGTTCGGCTCACTTTTGCCGTTTGATCCATTCCAGCAGTACACTTCCAACTTTGACCATGGACGAGCCGGAGCATTTGTCAGGTGTATCTGCCATGGTGTGCCAATAACTCTTGCCTTTCGGAACACCGCGGGTGTAATCGAAATCGATTAGGTCAATGACCTGGATTTTTGCAATCGAATTCAAGGGCAGATGGTCGTCCTTGATTTCGTAACCAATGTTGGGCTTGAATTCTTTGATCTTCAATTCCTTGGCAATTCCCCAAACTTCTTCAACTAGCGGTCTCGCAAATTTCCAAGAGTTTTGCTCGTAAAAGAGCTGCAAATCTGCGTCGCCAATCATATCCACTAGGATCCCGCAACGGTATCTGGGAGTGGTTGGGTCTTCGGCATAC
>JANMLD010000416.1:0-2270 GCA_031372345.1 Pirellula sp. | reverse complement strand
GCTGAAGGCCCGTCCGTTTGTCAAATTGCCGGGCCTTCAGCCCTAACTACTCTCGTGTTTGCGTGTCACCCAGGCCGTTGGCCTGGGCTAGGTAAATGATTGGGCCTTTGGCCCGAAATATATCTATGAACGATTGGGCCTTAGGCCCGGAATACGCCAGAGTTTCATCCTCGCAAAATCAAAAACGATCGCATTACATCGAGATAATTCGTTGAAGTCGATATCAGATGGTGATCGCACCCAACTCCGAGTAAGCCGGATCGCGTCTTTTCTAGATGTTTTTGAAACCGATCCTCGTATTCCCTGCGGACTTGCGAGGTCATGCAGTTGACGAAACCGTCGAATTCCAGCCCAACGAAACGAAACGCATTACCAGCCGGCAAACGTTGCTCGTCGGGATGGACCAAGTGCATGGCCACCGTTTCCCAGCCCCGCATTCGAAATTTCCTCAAGTTGGATAGAACCGGTTCCATCGAATCCACCAAGAAATCACTGAGAATGATCATGACGCCGCGGCGATTTCCCCGAAGACTTAGGTCGTTCAAGATCTCCTCCAAATGAGTTTTTCCGCGAGGAAAAAGATTGCTGATCGCTCCGTGCAGCACGCCTCGTTGGGCAATGGAAGTAGAAGGTGGTAAATAGACCACGCTATTGTCAACAAAACTAGCAAATCCAGCTGCATCTCGGTGCAATACAATCAAATGCGACAACGCAGTTGTAAAGAATTGAGCCCATTCCAGCTTCGAGCCTTGATGATTCCTTGGGGATTTTGCACCTTGCAACATGGATCCGCTGCTGTCCACCAGCATCGTGCAGCTTAAATCCGTCTCGTCTTGATACAGCTTGAGATACGTTCGGCCCATGCGGCCCATGGCTTTCCAATCCACCCGCCGCAGATCGTCGCCCGGTGTGTATTCACGACGGTCGACAAATTCACCCGATCCGCCCAGTCGCTTCGAAACATGCCGACCACTATAAGCGCCTTCAACCTTACGACGGGTGGTAAACCTCATCCGCTCCAGCCGAGTCAAGGCGGCCGAATCAAGATAGCGGCTAGTGGGTAACGTCGACATAAGAGCTATTCGCAGCAGTCCTCATCCAATACCGTACACGCTTCCGCATCCTGTTGGGCAGCTTCTAAACCCGACGACTTTGCTCTGACGCTCGACGGATCGAGCTCACGTGGGAAGTACTTTTCGACCACACCATAAAATTCTTCTTGAGTCTCGACACGCACGACATGCGTGCGGAAATGCCTAGCCCCGTGCTTGCTCTGCGCATAACAACAAGCAAATTTCCGCATCAGCATCGTTCCTTTTTGAGGGCCAAATCGTTCGACCACCAAATCGTAGTGACGCAGCATGCAAGCCCGTTGCTCATCCAGCGTGGGCTCCGGAGGGATCGGTTTGCCTGCCAAAGCCGCAGCCGCCTGAGCGAACAACCAGGGACGTCCCAATGCGGCCCTTGCGATCATGACGCCATCCACTTTGTAGTGTTTAAAGGCATATACAACTTGCTCTGGCGTCTGCAGATCACCGTTGCCAATTAGCGGAATCTTCTCTAAGTGCTCTTTGATTTCGGCAATCCTGTCCCAGTCAGCCGAACCCTTGAAAAAATCCTCAGCCGTTCGACCATGAACGGTCAATGCTGAAGCCCCGGCTCGCTCCACCGTCTGTGCAATCTGAATATGATTCATCGTCTTGCGCGTGCAGCCGAGCCGAATCTTGGCCGTCACCGGAGTTGGGTGGCAAACCTCAACCAGCCTCGAAATGATCGCATACATACGTTCCGGGTCTCGCAACAAATACGAGCCGCTATGGGCTTTTTCAGTCACTTGCTTGACTGGGCAACCGAAATTGATGTCAACGACACTCACTCCGTATTCCTGAGCCAGTCGAATGCCAACTTTGGCCATAATCTCAGGATCATTGTCCCAAATCTGAACAGCCAGCGGTCGAGCCTCCTCTTTAACCCCCCACAACCGATCGGGGTGTTCGCAGTCGTGTTCGTCCAGCCAAACAAAACCGCGTGCGTTAACCATTTCGGTGGCTTGCAAACCGGCCCCACCGTACTCCCGGACAATTTGCCGGAAGGCAAAATTCGTATAGCCAGCCATAGGCGCTTGGAAAATCGGTGGGTCAATCCGTAGATTCCCGATCCACAGTGGGGCAACGTTGGTCGTCTGATTTTCTGCGATGCTGCTCATGCTAAACATACTAACGCAAAAGGCACCGAGATGGGAGGGCTGAAGCCTCCCGCTCACCCAGGTA
>JANMLD010000406.1:0-15863 GCA_031372345.1 Pirellula sp. | reverse complement strand
GCATCGAATCTTGTCAAGGGCGATACCAATGGAATTCCCGACGTTTTTATCTACGATGTCAAAACAGGATATGTGGATCGAGCGAGTGTTTCCACATCGCAACAACAATCGAACCGCCCGAGCGAATCGCCTGTTCTCAGTGGAGACGGCAGTAAGATCGCGTTTCTGTCGACAGCGAACACTTTGGTCGGGGGTGACGACCTTTTTTCCAAAGATGTTTTCGTCCGCGATCATGTCAGTGGTACAACAACATTGGAAAACGGTTTATCGAATACGAGTCGCGACGCTCGCGGTATTCCTGCCCTCAGCGACGACGGAAATGTATTGGTTTATCAGCAATCTGTTACCGACGACGCTGCCAATTCGTGGGGAGTATTCATTTCGGATCGCGTTGCCGGAACCCGCGAACGCATCCAGCTTAAGCTCGATACCAACGCGGTCAACATCGCCTTCTTGAATGCAAATGGGATAAGCGGCGATGGACGATTCGTCACGCTCGCGTCTGAAGTCTCCGGAACACTGGATGACAATCTTCATGATATATTCATTTTCGATCGAAACACCAAAGCCCTTGAAAAACCGAACCTTCGAACGCTTGCAACGCCTGCCAACGGTTCGAACTACGATCCGGTTTTCGACTTCGATGGTCGGTTTATGGCATTTGTATCGGATGACTCAAGGCTGATCAGCGGAGATACGAACAACACCTCGGATGTCTTTGTCTACGATCGAGTATCGCGTTCGGTTACGAGAGTTAATCAATCGAAAGACGGCTCACAAGCCAATCAAGCTAGTTCTAGTCCAGCCATTAGTCGCGACGGTAGATTTGTCGCATACAGTTCCTCTGCCAGCAACCTAGTTCCGGGCGACAACAATTCACTATCGGATATTTTCGTGGTGGATAGGTCAACCGGGGACGTCGAGCGAGTAAGTCTCGCAAGCGGTTTGGCAGAAGCCAACGGTGGGAGTTTTTCGCCGTCGATAAGTGGAGATGGACGCTATATCGCTTTCGAGTCCGAGGCGAATAATCTCGATGCAGGTCCGATCGTTCATCGAACACCTCCTGGCCCAGCCCATCGCCAGGTCTACGTGTTCGATCGAGTTACACGCACCGTCAAATCGATTTCCGAGTTCAATCAACTCTCAACACTGAGTGTTTCGAATTCCACCGTT
Source organism: Pirellula sp. (assembly GCA_031372345.1). Lineage (GTDB taxonomy): Bacteria > Planctomycetota > Planctomycetia > Pirellulales > Pirellulaceae > JBKCUI01. Next base: position 14,690 of record JANMLD010000406.1, on the reverse strand, counting down.
GTTTTCAATACCGGTGATGAGGCGCTGTCAGGCAATGTCGCAACCAAAGATAGCTTGTATGCAGGCAATTTAGTTGGGTTTGATTTTGGCTCGAAAACGTCCTCTTTGGGCAGCAATATCTTGGCCTCTGCGAGCAACATAGGGGCGCTTCGAAATAGTGATACCGTTGAGCGGATTCTGTCCTTAAACCTTGGCGCATTCTCGAGTCTGGGACAGCTAACACCGGGATACCCACTGCTTCAAGGAAACCCAGCCATCGATTCAGGCTCGCTCCAAAGTGCAGGCACATTGGATCAATGGCTTCGACCACGCGTTCGTCCGGATATCGGAGCGTTGGAAGCTGTTTCGGCGTCAGCAAAAGGCTCCATTTTCGCCGACTTAAACGCGAACTCGATCCGGGATGCCAATGAACTAGGTTTGCCCGAGCTAACGGTCTTTCTGGACCGCAACGGCGACGGCGTGTTGCAAACCGATGAAAGGTCGACAAAGACTTCTCTAGGCTCGTCGAATACAACCAATGGAAACGGCCAAGGGAGTTTTTCTTTCGACAATCTGGCCCCGGGCAAACAGAGTATACGCGTCTTGGTCCCAAACGATTGGCAAGCATCGGCCGAGCCTATTGCAAGAGTTGGCATCGGTTCAATTCAAGGAAACGGAAACAGCACGCTCGCGTCCATTAGTTCCAGCGGTCGAGTCGTTGCATTTGTCTCCACGGCAAGCAACTTTGTCGCCAGCGACGATGCGAATCCCAGCGTCTTCGTTTTCGAACGAGATCAACAAAACATCGTACGTGTTCCTGTTGCCGGAATGAATCTCCAAGTTCTAGGTATTGTCGGGTCGCAAGAACAATACGTGCTCCTCCGAAATGATGATGGTGTGTTCCTATTCGATCGCAAAGCAAACGCTTTGGAACCGATCAGTGTTTCGAATTCCGGTGAACTTGGGAACGCCCACAGCGATTCTGCGTCCGCCAGCAGCGATGGAGAATGGATCGCCTTCTCGTCCTTTGCGAACAACATCGTACCCAACGACACAGACAATTTTGCCGATATCTTTCTCTACAACCGGACAACGAGGACCGTTGAGAGCATAAGCCGTGCCGCGAACGGAGTTCAGGGGAACAATGACAGCGAGGAACCGCACATTAGCAGTGACGGTCGATTTGTGGCATTCGTCTCCGATGCAAGCAATCTCGTTGCGAACGACCGAAACGGACTTGGTGATGTGTTTCTTTACGATCGAATCGCTCGTTCAATCCAGCGAATCAACGTTTCATCCACGGGGGCTGAAAGCAACGGATTCACGTTCGCCCCATCGATGAGTGGCAACGGTCGATACGTGGCTTTCCAGTCGCTAGCATCGAATCTCGTTGCAGAAGACAATAACCGAAACAGTGATCTCTTTGTCTTCGATCGCGCTCTGTCTACCACGGAGCGATTGAGTATCGCCTTTCCTCCAGGCTCGCAAACTGCGAATGTTTTTCCACGTTTGAGCGATGAAGGTCAATACGTGGTTTTCGAGAGTTTGAATTCGATTCTCAACCCCTCAGACACGTCATCCTCTAAGAGTGTGTTTGTTTACGACCGATTTGCATCGCCGACCCAATCCAGTTCTGTTGCATCGCAAATCAACCTAGTCAGCAAGCCGCTCGTTGGTGTTCTCAACAATGGTGATAGCCAGCGAGCCTCGATTAGTTCCGATGGTAGCTCCATCGTCTTTGAATCCAAATCTAGCAGTCTAGTTTCAAATGACACCAATCAACGCACCGATATTTTTCTCGCTTCCAATCCATTCGAGAATGCGACTAGAACGGTAGCGTTGCAAGTTGGACAAGAGTTGACTTCACTTAACATTGGGCTCGTCCCAAATCCTGGCGAGATTCGCGGCACCGTCTTTAGCGATCTGAGTTTGAATGGGGTTTTTGACGAAGGCGAACCTGGCTTGTCGGGATGGATTGTCTATCTGGATCTGAACACCAACGATCGCCGAGATACAGGCGAGCCCATAGCCATCAGCCAATCGGATGGATCGTACCGCTTTGGAGAAGTTCCCTCGTTTCGTGCCTACACGCTTGGAATCGAGGTGCCCTCGGGTTGGGATCGGACCACGCCTCCTCCAAACTCGACTTCCACTACGGTCTTTCTGCCAGCGGGTGGAATCATCGAACAACGTGACTTCGGTTTTCGACGGCAGGGAACGACTGGGCAGTTCGAGAATGCAAGAATTGAGGGTAAGGTTTTCGCAGACACCAATGGCGACGGAATACAACAATCCAACGAGCCCGGAACGAGCGGGATCGAGGTCTATCTCGACCTGAACGGCAACGAGAATCGAGACTTCGATGAACCACGCAACGTTACCGATTCCCTCGGGAGCTACTCCTTTTCCAATCTCGGCAGTCGAACCTACACCGTACGTGCGGTACTGACTGAGGGGACGAGTCTAACCTCTCCATTGGGGAACAAATTTGTTGGGACCACGCAAATTGTTTCCACCAACTCAACCATCCTGTCGAAGCCGCAAGATGTGATCATAGATGACTTTGACGGAAAGAATGGTCCCGATGTTGTGGTTGCGTTGTATTCCGGCAATGCGATTGTTGTCCAACTGAACGACGGCACAGGCAAGTTCAAGTCGCCTCCGATTCAAGTTAGCGTTACTCCCAACGGTCAAGGTCCATCTGCGATGGCGAGTGGGCAACTGAACCGTCTTGGTTCCACAGATCTGGTGGTTGTCAACGCGCTCAATAGTACAATCTCGATTTTTTTGGACTTCAACCTTTCTGGCTTCACGCAGTCGGTCACTCTAGCATTGGGAGCAAGTCCATCGGACATCAGGCTCGTCGACATAGATTCGGACGGCGATTTGGATATTTTGGTCGCGACGCAAGTTGGAAGCCAAACCGGACAGATTCGGATTCTTTGGAACGATGGAAACGGACTGTTCACGCTCGGTCCATCGTTTGGTTCCGGAGGAAAACGCCCTGTATCGCTAGTGACTGGCGATTTCAATCGTGATCGAGTTCTTGATATTGCCGTCGCCAATCAAGGGGACTTTGGGCGGGCCAATGACAATGGGAATGTCTCAGTTCTACTCGGACGTTCCACAGGCGGGTTTGACGCTCCCAACACCTACCTCGTGGGAGCATCACCGCTCAGTCTCGATGTGAGTGATTTGAATGGTGATGGAATGCAAGATTTGGTTGCGGTCAATTTTTCGGTGAATACGGCTTCCATTTTGCAAGGGAGCAGCAGCGGAGCATTCACCGTTTTGCAAGAACAACTTTCGGTAGGCCAAGGTCCGGTGCAAGTATCTCTAGTAGATATCGACGGAGATCAAGACAACGATATCCTCGTTTCCAATCTTCGCTCCAAATCTATTTCCATCCTACGCAATCGACTCAGCCAAGATCGCGTCGAGAACCCCAACGGATTGGTCTTCGAACCGGCAGAGAGCTTCGGTGTGGCTGAGATTTCTATTGGTCCACGTTTGGTTTTTGCTGCCGCCGACTTGGATCGAACGGGAACAATCGATTTGGCTTTAATCAATAGTGAGACCAACTCACTGCAAATACTGAACAACGAGTTGATCGGCGGCGCTCACCGCCTACAACTTACCGGAGTTGGCACGACGAACAATCAAAACTTTGGTACTAGAACACAGATCCTCAATCCCCGTTTGGATCCAATAGCAGGTCCCATCGAGATTCTTGAGGATACGGTCTCCTCGTCCATTCGACTCACCGGTATTGCACGGGGACGTTTGAGCGGACCGCCACTTCGTATCTCTGCTTCCAGTTCCAATCCGACGCTTATTTCAAGTCCGAGCATCAACTATATAGCTGGTGCCTCCGAAGGGCGCGTGGACTTCTCGCCGGCGAATAACGCAAATGGAACGGCCTCGTTGCGGATCGTGGTTCGAGATGCCGGGGCCGATCGCGTTTTTGACACGAGTGACGATGGTACAGCCGAGCAATCGGTGTCGATCGTGGTCAAGCCGGTCAACGATCCGCCCTCGTTTCAATTGCGAGGAAACCAACTTGCAACCATGGGCAGCAATCTTCGCAAGGTGACTGGTTTTGCATCGGCGTTTGTGAGTGGTGGAGGGAGCGATGAACAGTCACAGTCCATTGCAGAGTATCTCGTGACCAACAATCGGACCGATCTGTTTCTTGTTCAACCAACTATCGACAACGATGGCAATCTCCGCTTTCAACCCTCACTGCTCAACAAAGGGGTTGCTACCATCGGCGTTCAGGTTCGAGACAATGGCGGGACCAATGATGGAGGAAACGATCGGTCTACGATTCAGACTTTCCAGATCACGATAACAGATCTAGCTGATGGCAATATCGATTTCGGGGACGCCCCTACGTCAGCTCAATCGTTCTTTGCTGCAAGTTACCCAACGCAAATCCGGGACAACGGTGCTAGGCATCGTATAGGGGACTTGTTCCTGGGTTCGCTCATTGACGCAGAGTTGGACGGGCAATCAACGCTTGGGGCCACTGGCGATGATAATAATTTCGATGACGAAGATGGGATTGTGTTTGTTGTTTCCGCGATCGCTTCGCCCAACGTCCCAACAGTATCCAGCGTCGTCGCTTACGCTTCGTTGGACTCCAAATTGGATGCATGGGTCGACTTCAATCAAGACGGTGATTGGAACGACAGCGGTGAGCAGATTTTGGCAAGCGTGTCGGTAGTTTCCGGTCCCAACCTACTCAGCTTTACCATTCCTGCTGGAGCGAAGCCAGGCACGACATACAGTCGCTTTCGTTTGAGTTCCACGGGCGGCCTGACAACGACGGGACAGGCGGATGACGGAGAAGTCGAAGACTATCCACTTTCGATACTTGATGGTCAGGCAAACAATGAAGTGCGGCTCAGCGAGTCCGAGATTGGTGACCACCAAGTCTCGCTGGTCGATGGACAGCTTGTCGTCCGGTCGCAAAACAGACCCATTTTTAGCGCCCCAGCCAGCAACATCGATCGAGTGAAGCTAATCACTCCGGCGGGACTGTCAACCTACGAAATCCAATCACCATCGATCTATTTGTTTGGTACGCTTCGTTTTGTAGAGGTTGGGCGGAACGTCACGATTGTGTCGTCCGATTTGACTGTCGACTTGACGCGGATTCCGAACGGAGCATGGCTAGGGTTGCGAAGCGTCGATCTCTCGGCTGCCGTTTCACAATCTTTTGTGTTCAATGCAGGCAACATCGCCAACTTGAATCCAGACAAATCCATTCGAATTATTCTTGGCGTGCAAGACGTCGTTCAGGCTGGTTCTTCCTGGGTTTTGAATACACGACAACTCGAACAGAACGCGTTAGTCCATGTGTTTCGGCAAAACGGATCAACCGTCAAGATCAACTCGCCATCAGCATGGCAAAATCCCATTAGTCGTTACGACACAGATGGCGATGGAACACTCTCCCCTTTAGATGCCCTTGTGGTAATCAATTACCTCAATCGGTTGTCGGGAACAAATCCGACGAGCACCCTACCTGTTTTCGATCCCGCTGTGCCGCTTGGACAGTTTTTTGTAGATGTCAATGGAAACAACGCTTGCGAGCCTTTGGATGTTCTAGAGATCATCAACAAGATCAATCAGAGTTCGAGTGGGAGTGGCGAGGGGGAGGGAGAAAGAGAGGTGGATCTTGCAGAAAGAGCTATTGATCAAGCCTTGGCGGAATGGACTGACGCTACGATAGACGATGATCATTCTCCAAATGGTGATGAGGCGAGCGGCAGAGTGAAAACTACCGCCCAAGGGTTCCAATGGGAGAGCGAGGCTCCTGCCGAGCTGGCGTCGCAATGGTTCGGCAGGAACCTCACCCTCCCGGTCAATGAATTGCTTGGAAAAAGTCGGTATAAAGATGTTTACAGGGGTGGAGCGAGGCTCCTGCCGAGCTTGGCCTTGGTTCGGCAGGAGCCTCTCCCTCCCGGTATAAACCATGTTGCCGCTCGCCTAAAGACGGAAAGTTTCTATGACAGGTCCGAGTGAAGAACAGTTTCGAATTGGGTTATTAGCCGTTCAACAAGGACTCCTCGAACACTCAGTTCTTCTTGACGCCGTTCGCGATTGGTTCAAGGACGAGCAGCGAGCGCTCGTAGATGTACTGTTGGCCCAAGCCAATCTAGCGGACAAGGAAGCGCTGGCTGCATTTTTCGTTTCATCAACCGTCGAACTGAGTCCGTCTCGACTTGTTTCCGACGAGGATATCGCCAGGGTCCAGCAACTTCTGATCGAGGCGGACAAGGATCGGAGCGACGCTGATGAGGGTGAAGCGACGACAACGCAACAGTTTGATTCAGAGTCCTGGGCAAAAGCTAGGGGCAATCAAGGTGAATCGAATCGCTTTCGAATCATTAGTCAGCACGCCAAAGGGGGGCTAGGCATTATCTTCAAAGCCGAAGATTTGCAACTCCACCGAACGGTTGCCTTGAAGCAGATTCAAGGTGCCGGAGCGCAGTTAAGTGTCGTCCATGAAAAGTTCTACTTGGAAGCGGAGGTGACTGGACAATTAGAGCATCCAGGGATTGTTCCGGTATATGCACTTGGGATCGATGATGGCAATAGACCCTTTTATGCGATGCGATTCATTCGTGGTGATGATCTTCGGACCCATGTCAACGCGTTGCATGCGGCCAAAACATCGCATCTTGCCGGCTTAGACGGGCTCTCGTTACGACAACTGCTCCGTCGTTTTCTCGATGTATGCAACGCGGTCGAGTACGCGCATGAACGCGGCGTACTTCACCGCGATCTGAAGCCAGCAAACATCATGTTAGGTGCTCACGGAGAGACATTGGTAGTCGATTGGGGGCTTGCCAAAGTCATGAAGAACGTCGTTTCGGATGCAGAACTCAGATTGGAAGAAGAGGAGTCAAGGAACCCAGGCGTTGTAAAGCTAAGCGGTTCCGGCGGGCAAACGGTGGACGGTAGTTTTGGCGGTACGCCAGCCTATGCACCTCCTGAGCAACTCGCAGGCAAGATCGAGCTACTTTGTCCGCAGTCGGACGTCTACAGTTTGGGCGCAATTCTCTACCAATTGCTTACTGGCGTCCCCCCGATTTCAGGTAAGGTGAATGCGATTGCGGACTTGATTGGTTTGATACAAAAGGATCTCATTCCGCGACCGACGGCAATCAGGAGAGGAGTACCTAGGCCGTTGGAAGCAATTTGTCGCAAAGCCATGTCCAGTGCAATCTCCGCTCGATATGCCACTGCTAAGGAACTCGCAACCGATGTGGAATTTTGGTTGGCGGATGAATGCGTATTGGCGTACCGCGGACATGAACCGCTGATAGAGCAAGCTGGACGACTCCTGCGACGCTATCGAAGCTGGACCGTTTCTGTCGGCTCTTCGCTAGTGGTCATCGCTCTGCTTTCCGTGATTGCCGGAGTCTTAGTGAATCGAGCGAGGCTCAACGAACGACAGGCCAAGGAATCTGCGGTGGAGATGAAAACCTATGCGCTGGTACGCGATCGAATGTACCGCGACACGGTGGATACTATGCTGCTGCATAGTGGTAGTTCTATCGAAGAGTTACCGACGGTCCAGGACCTACAACAAAGACTCCTGCAAATGGCTATGACCGACCATGAAAAACTCAGTGAAAACTCAACCCAGGATCCCGATTTAGAAATCGAGAACGTACGTGCATTGGTTCGCATGGCCGATATTCTTCATCTACAGCACAAGTATGAAGATTCCTACCAACAGTACCAAAAAGCGGTCTCGATTTTGGATGCGCGAGGTGCAGGTAAGGCCCGAATGAATAAAGATGGACCTTGGACGAATATCGAGTTAGCGCGCGAGATTGAATTGGGAAGGGTGTTCTCTCGGATGGGTTTAGCCTACGACAACCAAGGTAACATTAGTCAAGCCCGCGCCGAGTTTGAACGAGCCACCGAGTTGTTTCAAGCTCTGGAGCGTTACCATTCCAAGTCGGGGCCACTTTTGGGCAACTTGGCCGTCGTCAATGCAAATAGTGGCAGCCTTGAACAAAGGGTAGGAAACGCGCAAGCCGCAACAAAATACCTACGCGAAAGTCTGCCTCAGTTCGCCAAGGCTCTTGAATCCGGCGAGTCCCGGTTTGAATTGGCATCCCTGCGGGCAGCGGAGAGTCTGGCTAGAACCCTCCGCGATTTAGGGCAGCGGAACGAATCCGACCAGCTCTATGACGATACGCTAAAAGCTATCGAAAATCGGATTGCTATTCAGCCCAACAATTCCGACTACCGAGAGACGAAAGCGAGTCTGAATGTTTCGCGGGCCGTGTCAGCCAGGATGCATGGAGAACTCAAGCTTGCGACCACGGAACTCGAATCTGCTACGGCTGTGTACCAAGAGCTTTCTCGCGATTGGCCATTCAACCTTGGCTATCAAGAATCGTTACCGCTAACCAAAGTCAATCTGGGGTTGGTTTTGCTAGACCAGGGCCAGCTAGGTTCCGCTTTGGAAGTGCTCGACGATGCGGCCAAGCAATTTTTGGAATTATCGGAAAGCAATCCGAAGGTCCAGCGATTTCGATTCCATCTGGCGACTGCATTGAGTGGCATAGGGCAGGCTTTGTCCGAACAGGATTTGACGGGAGCCAGTACTTCGGATGCCTTCTCGGATAGCATTCGAATCGGTGAAGAACTCGCGATGCCGCATGTCGAAAATGGAAACCTGAAAAACGCGATTCCGTATTTAGAATTGGTCGCCACCTCGAAATGTCAGTACGCGAAACTACTCCATTTTCATGACGAAACGGCTAAGGCGCGGCTGCTCTTGGCGGAAGCCTTGTCGATTTTCGAAGCGATCGTTGCCAAACACAATGCAACACCAGAAACAAATAACCGACTAGCTCATGCGTATTGGAGACGTGGCCTTTTGGAGTTCGATGACCAACAGTCGGATACAGCGATTCTCTTTTTCAGAAAAGGTATCGAGCAATGGAATGCCCTTGCCGCCGATGCAGTTAACCCGATGGTTGCCTTTGAACTTGCAAACTGTTACCTACAATGCCCAGATGCATCGCTTAACGATGATGCACTAGCCTTGAAGTACTCGCAAACGTGTTATGGAAAAGTTCCTGAAAACCATTCCTTCGCGACTGCATATGCAGAGGCTGCAATTCGAAACGACAAGATTGAGTTGAGTTCTAAGATTCTTCAGCAAATTCAAGACACCCACGGCTCTTGGAACGCATCGGATTATGTAGTTCAATCGCAAATCATGCGTGCGCAAAATCAAGAGGCTGAAAGCCAACAAGCCATCGACAATGCCAAACAATGGGCCGCTGCAAACCGGCCGATGAATTTGGATATTCAAAGGCAAATCAAGCGGGCCAGTGTAGCACGGCACTCCGTGCCGTGAGTCGCCGCGCCGTGACTCGCCGTGCACTCTCGGCACGGAGTGCCGAGCTACACTTTGGGCAAGCTTGGTAATCGCGGGAAACCTTGACGGTCGTATGGCTTTTGCTGTCAAACTTTACCGCCAATGCCGATAATCCTGAGACGTTGTTGATCAGTTCCACGTCCCTCGGCTGTATCAAAGAATGCATCGCTATCATTACCGTGCATTCTTTCCCCGAAAGGCCACAGCCTTCGGCGTTGGTGTTGCCATCGCTTGTTGGCATGCGACCAATGCTATAGCTCAAGGCACGCTGCCTGAAGATTCTAGTACTCGACGAAGCCAAATCCCAAGTGGCGTTTACTTCCATTTGACCGACACCGAACAGAATCTTCTCGACAGCGAGGGCATCGCGGATTTCGTCAACCAGAAGCAAAGTACCTACGCAGAACTTCCCGTAGTCGTTACAGCTTCGATGCTTCAGCAAACTCCCATGCTGGAGCCCAGGATCACCATTGCGGAACAAAATCGAAACCCAACAGTCGATGCCGCAAGACTTTCAATCGCGTCAAACTCGCTAGCCACTTCCCGATCCGCAGGCGTTCGGTCGTCGTACTTCGGTTCGAGAGATCGTGTGGCAGGAGCTGAAGCATTGCCACAAGCTTCTGCAGACCTTGGTGATTTGCTTAGAAAATCTCCTTCGGCACTCAGCGTGGGCGTTCAGTCCAAAACGCCGGTCATCCATGATCCTCGCGTGCGTGGTTCACGCGTGGGGTCGTTAGCGGCGTCGGGTTCGCACTGGGTTCCAGCCCGCGCAGATTTGGATACGATGTTGAGCAAGTTCGATTCGCGTCAAGTGGAATCAACGACCATTACTCCAGGTCCGTACACCTCGCTCCTCGGGCCAGGTTTTGCATTCACCGATGTACAACTCCTCTCGTCACCTCGATACCGAAATGGCCCAGAAGCTCATGGTGGCACGGACCTCGAGTTCCGAGCCAATGGAAACCAATTCTTTGGCCAGCAAAGCGTCCTACTGGGCTCGTCGAATTGGGGTAGTAGATTTAACTACTCGAATCGGTCGGGCGATGACTACGTCGATGGCAACAACAATCGCGTTCCGTCGAGTTACCGTTCCCAAGAAATGACACTGGCATTGGGTAGAGATTGGGCCAACGATTCGGTCGAAGTCAACGTGCTGCGGCTCGATCAAACCGATCTCATTTTTCCAGGGTATGTTTTTGATATCGATTTCCTGGTAACGGATGGATACGAAGTCACGCACACACGTAAGGGCGACGGATTGTTTGATCGTGTCCAAACCGATGTTTGGTACAACCGTACGCGATTCGAAGGCAACGCGCAAAACCCACGAAAGCGACCCTTCTTCCCTGTACTCGATTTGATTTCTTACGAGGGATTTACCGATGTGGATTCGATGTCGACTGGCTATCGGCAAGCGTTCGTGGTTGGTGGTGGCGAGCTAGATTCCTTCCAACTTTCGGTTGGGCATGATCTGCGATTCATTAAGCAAGAGCTCAACGAAATCTCAAGCAGTTTGACGCTGGGATTTCCGACATTCTTTCTGCCCAATCGCAATTCCCCGATCCCTAAATCGTACATTGTCAATCCAGGCCTATTTGCAGAATACGAAGAGGAAGTTGGCGATCGAACCATCGTGAAAATGGGTGGTCGAGTTGACTATGCCGCCTCAGACATCACCGACGATCCTCTTAAACTGGCAGCGGTTGGGCTCGATTTCAACCCGACGACGTATGCAGAAGTGGTTGGTACCAACCGATTCGACCGCGATTTCAATTTGCTGAGCGGTTTCATGTCCTTGAAGCAAACACTGAGCGAGGAAGAAACCGGGACCATGAGCCTTGGTTATGCTGAGCGAGCTCCAACACTCACCGAGTTGTATGCCGCCCAGCCTTTTATGCTGCTACTCCAAAATGGTCTGAACAATGTGACCGGAGACCCGACCCTCAAAAAAGAGAAACTATTGCAGTTGGATCTCGGTTACGAATACCGAGCGGAAGCGATTAATGCGGGGATTCGAGGCTACCATGCTTGGGCTTTTGACTACATTACCTTCGAGAACACGCAAACGACTGTTTTTCCTCCCAATGCGGATACGCGGCAAGTTAGCTTGCGGTACGTCAATACGGACTTAGCGACGCTAACGGGTGCAGAAGCGTTTACCGAACTCTTTCCAAAGGCGCCGATAACTCCATTTGCCAATCTTCGATTTGTCGATGGAATCGATCGAACGCGAAATGGAAAGTTTGCGACTACCAACGGATCGCAAGGCAATGCAAGCCAAAAGGATCCGACGCAAGTACGCGGAGCGGCCAGCGGTGTGGCGGGCTCGAGTTCCGAAGCTCTCCCTAACATCCCACCGCTCGACACACGTTTGGGCATGCGATTTCACGACACATCCCCGAAGATGCGATGGAGCGTCGAGATATCAAACCGCATCGTCAATCGACAAAAGCGTATCGCAGCCAGTCTACTAGAATCCACGACGGCTGGTTTTTCGACGTGGGATCTACGCTCGGTGTTTCGCCCTGCCATCAATGATCGTCTGGTAATTTCAACCGGCATAGAAAACATTTTCGATCGGCACTATCGCGAGCACTTTGACTACCGAACACCAAGTGGGCTCAGCGTCTTTCAGCCAGGGGCCAATTTTTATCTCAGCTCAAGCTTGACCTACTAAGCCGGGCGGCAGCATTGATTATACCGGGAGGGAGAGGCTCCTGCCGAACCAACGCCAAGCCTTGACCGGGCGGTGGAAACAATTGGCAACTATACCTAGGACTACTATCTGTGTAGACTAAACGAGTGCAAGGAATTTCAAACGGTCTGATTCAATTGTCGGAAAAGGACAACTCTCAAAATGTCGGCAGTTCAAATTTTTAATACGAAGGCTTATGAACATGGGATGGTTTCATCCACATTGGAGCATCGGCTTCAAGAGCTAGGGGACGTTCCAGCTAATCGTGTCCTACAGTATCCACCGCCAGGAACCGCAAGCCTTGACGATTTAATGCGTGCCAACGTGACTTCGCAACATCTGTGCGAGCTGGTCGATGGAACATTAGTGGAGAAAGCGATGGGATACAAACAATCGGTGGTAGCTGTTGCCATAAGTACCATCCTGCGATTATTCGTGTCCAAGAATAAACTCGGTTTGATTTCGGGGGCCGATGGCTTCTTTCGGCTTCATTCGACGACCCGGGGTCCCGACGTTGCTTTCGTTCATAGAGATCGCTTACCACAGGGTAAGCTTCCGACCGATTCGTATCCTGCGATTGCTCCAAATCTTGTCGTCGAGGTCTTGAGCGAGGGAAACACACGAGGTGAGATGAATCGCAAGCGTTTGGAGTATTTCCATGCCGGTGTCCAAATGATTTGGATCGTCGATTTGGCTTACCGGACCGTCGCCATTTATCGTTCCAGTTCATCGTTTCGCCTAGTGGGCGAAGAAGACTTGATCACCGGCGAAGACGTACTTCCGGGCTTCGAGTGCAACGTTCAGGATTTCTTTGTGGACCTGGATCAAATCGAAGCTCAATAAACGAACGCAGCTCTTACATGCTCGATACCTCCGTCAGTTTACTCGAACGCATTGCCTCTCGAAATCAAGACGAAGACTGGGAACGCTTGCTCAGTATTTACCGGCCATTTATTGATCAACAAGTTCGTCGCTACCCGCAACTGCTCGATCAAGCCGACGATATTGCACAAGAAATTGCAATGCTCCTGTTGCGCGAGCTACCTGGCTTTCAGCGCCAACGCACCGGATCGTTTCGTGCTTGGTTACGACAGGTCGCGGTCAATCAATTGCGAAACGCATCGCGCAAACTAAAATCGCAGCCCATTCCAATGGGCGATTCTCCGAACATCGAAGATCAACTCGACGAACTCTCGGATCCCGCAAGCGTGGCTGCGCGGCGATGGGATACTGAGCATGACAAAGAGGTGCTGCGGCGCGTCGTTGAAATTGTCCGGCAGGATGTCAACCCAATACACTGGCGAGCCTTTCAAGCACACGTCTTGGAAGGCAAACCGGTCCAATTGGTCGCAAAAGAACTCGGTATCTCGGACAACGTCGTGCTCCTGGCAAAATCTCGGATCACCAAAAAAATGCAGTTAGAAGTCGCAGGCTTGATTGGACCATCGTAGCACCGACTGCTAGCGGGCTGTGAGGCGAGCGGCAGAGTGTAAACTACCTGCCAAGGGTTTCAGTGGGAGAGCTATTTCAGAGTCAATTGGACCATTCCTGCAGTGGCAGCATTATTGGTTTTGATACCTTGCATGTTCAGCAATCCGGCCACCCCGACCAATTCGCCGGCGTACTCAAAGTATCTTTCTGCCCCGCGCTTCATCTTCACCATCTTCATTTCCAAGTTAACGCCATCGTATGTCCCCTCGACATGCGCTTGAAAACTTCGGTCAAACATTGAGATGAGGCCCGTAAAATGGCGTCCTTTTCGTTGCTCGATCTTCAATTCGAAATCCGCCTTGACCGGGCTATCTTGAACTTTGCGAAACATGCCGATTTGTCCAATCTTGGCGGGATTGATTTCCATCCGCGGCGGCATCTTGAAATCGCTCCTGTAGCCGACCCAATTCGAACCAGGTTTTAGCGAATCGTAGCGGGTGTATTCGTCGGACAACGTTTCAATCTCTCGGTCAACGGCGGCAATTCGCGAATCGCCGCTAGGAAGCGCATTTCGAAGCTGGTCGCAATTCCGCATGAGCTCCCAGTACTTTTCACTGATCTGGATCGCAAACTTGCGATACACGCCTTGCAACGCGGGTATAGGCGCAAAACGACTATCGTTTTCGAAAGAGGCTTTGGCAGACCTCAGCTCTTTGAGGATCGCGACTCGGAGGTCGGGGGCTACGCCAGAGGCCGTTTCAACGTAGTCAATGAACTTGCCAATTTCCAGGATCAAATCGACACGAGCGGTCTGAAGTGATTGACGATAAACGCTCTTTTGGTCATCGACCGTGGATTGAAGCTTTGCAATTTTCTTTTCATCAATCTTCCGATTGGCTTGACCGAAAACTGAGGCTGGAATAGACAACATGAGCCACAACGCGGTGCATACGAGAAATCGAGGGCAAAACAATTTTGGGTCGAACGATGAATACCTGGGCATGAGAACACTCCCACTTTGATGGTTTGCGTCAGAAGGCGTAAAAGCTGCGAATCCGTTGCATCCGGATGAGAAGAACTATCTCGAATACACGGTTTCCATTTTGAGAGGTAATGAATCGTACAAACCTGTCAAACAATCTGCAAAGTATTTTTCAACCTTTGTTCTTG
>JANMLD010000361.1:0-2502 GCA_031372345.1 Pirellula sp. | reverse complement strand
AGGCTCCCTTTACTTCAACATATGCCAATTTGCCTAACCGGTCGTAGGCCATGCCGTCCATTTGGCTGGCTGGGGGCTATTCCGCTTCGCAAGAAGACAAGTTCCAGAGCGACGTCCAAAAAATGGTAGACTGCCTGTTCTCCGCTGCCCCCTACAAAACGTCCAGGGATCGATTCAATGTTCGAGGGGTCTTTCGGGCCTCCGAGGAATCAGGCACCGATCAGCCACATAAGGGGATCTTCCGAAACACCGCCTTGAATTCGTCGTTCAACACGCTCGACATTGATCGGTATCTTTTGCTAGAGGACAACCATCGCATGCATCAGATGGCCGCCTGTGTGCCTTATGACACGATCGTCGTTCTGGTAAACACGACCACTTACGGCGGCGGAGCCATCTGCCTGGATTACTGCGTTTGCAGTACCGATTCGCCGCAAAGTCCAATGGTCTTTGTCCATGAGCTTGGACATGGGTTGGCGTATTTAGCTGACGAATATGTCGGCAATGTATCTTACAACGACATGTATCCCGAGGGCATTGAACCTGTCGAGCCCAACATCACGCGGCAGTTGGATCCCAATCAAATCAAATGGAAATCGTTACTGTCGAAGGGCGTCGCCTTACCAACGCTTCCCAACAAGAATAGTGGCGAACGCATTGTGGGAGCGTTTGAGGGTGCGGGGTATTTGTCGAAAGGCATGTACCGTCCCCAGTCCAGGTGCTGGATGGGTAGTGCCAATCCCAAAGAAGGTTTTTGCGCTGTTTGTGAAGATGCAATTCAACGCACGATCGACTATTACAGCCCTCAGTGAGGATAGCGTTGTGGCCGACCAAGCAAATGGCGGCCCTTGCTGTGAAACTACCAAACACCGTCAAATACAACTTTTAGCATAGACCGGTTGGCTTGCGATAATTCATCGCAGAGTTTATTGAACAGGTTCTTGTTTAGCTCATGCAATTCCTTAGCCAGATCGTCTGATTCCGCAGTTGCAATCGACTTCAAAGCTTGTGCATCGGTTGTGGAGAGTCCAAGAAAGGACAAGAAACCAGGCGTCGAAAAGGGAGTTGCAAAATCTCTTCTAAATTCGAAAAGCGAGAATTCTCTGAACGCTTTAACTTGTTGCTCATGAGACAAGACTTCGATGGCCCGAATTGATGCTGCGTCATAGATTGGAACTGCGTCAGGGATGTCAAAACTCTGCCGCATTTGGCTTCGACTTATTTCAAAGATTCTTGCAGCCTGCTCGTCTGATAGACCAACGGCTTTCTGCATGGAAGGAGAAGTTGCCATATGGACCATTGCGCCTAAAGACCTTGCATTTTTATGAAAAGGTATAGTCGGCGAAAAATTTGGATTAAGCGGCTCGAAAGGAAAAAATCTCGTTCCACAATAGTGAACAAAGGGCTTTCGAGCAGAGGCTGGCAGCAGCTTAGTCACCTCTGAAATGGCATTATCGGTCAGCTCCTCGCACTGGGACTCGAATACCTTCAATTCCTTGGCTACCTGTACCTTCAGTCGTTGACTTGCGTTCTCATCCAAATTACAAAAGTCGAGTACTTCCGGGGAGTCGAAAGGTGACCAACCATATCTAAACTTGGTCTTGAGCCATTCCTTCCTTAATGAATCCACTTGAAATTCGGAGAGGACTTTGCTCAGTTCCTTTTTGACATCTGCATCCAACATCACAAAGATTAAATCGCGGTCTACGAATTCTTTCCTTTTCATTCGTTCGATCATCTCCTGGTTGAACCGCTTCTCAAATTCTTTAGAGGAGCGAATTTTTTGAATTTCAGCAATTTGCAACGGAGAAACGCCTATCTTCATCGCGAATTTTTTGAATGCAAGCATTTCTTGCATGATATTAAAGTAATTGGAGCTTGGTAAAATTGGCTCCGCTTCTTGAATGAATGCCCAACTAACGTGGGATAGGATCGCCACCAAGAAAATTACCATTACAGACTCCGTTAAATTCAGGAAAGCATATTGCCGACTTAGGTCACTAAAAACATCGATTCTTAAAGGCATAAAGGCAGCATTCAGGGCATAAAACTACTTAAGCCAGATGCTGTCCAAGTTTGAATCCACAGATTTGAGACTGTCATAAAATGATACGTTTGGTCATTTACATGGTCATTTGCGGTCTTCAATTGCATTACTTGACCGAGCCCAGTCGAGGTTCCAGTCTGGTTCGGGTCAGGTTCGATACTTCCTAGCGTAAAGAAATTTCCACCTATACTGTAATTAATTGTAGCACCTGGAGTCTTCACTTGATTAAAACTAAAGGACCAAAATCCGGGAGGCGTCGCATTGCTATAATTGAACTCGAAATTCAAAGTCTCTTTCAAAGGGATTAAAGGAGGAGGAAGAAATTGGAGAGTTGCAACACGTTTCTTTTCATAGGATCCAGTCCCATCCGTAGTGCCGGAAAACGGAGATTTGAACCGTGACATGTTTGTTTCAATTTTGTAAATTTGTTCGTCGTACGCACCAGGAACGTTGAC
>JANMLD010000309.1:0-48089 GCA_031372345.1 Pirellula sp. | reverse complement strand
GCACCCAATGATCGAAAACTAGGCTTGGCCCAACCAATCCAGACCAGAAGCTAGCCCGAAAAACAAAAAAATCACTCGCGGGCTTCGCTGAAAATCCAAATATCGAATACCTTCACAGCCTATCCGCGAAAGTGCGCCTCGTTAACGCACTTTTGCGGAGCAAAAGGCGACAAAGCTTGGCACCTTGCCGGAACTATTCGTATCGATTTGCATCCTATCTACTAAGTATTCAGGCACAAATTGCCCTGGGCGCAACTTCCACCCAGTCCTCACAATCGGATAGGCCGCTGAACGGATTCGGCAATCTGGCATTAGTTATTCGGATTGGAGCTTTTGCAACCGCCTAGTACTTCATATCCTTGTGAATAAGTCTGCGCATTTGCTAAATCCGACTTATGGAATGCAAGCAAACTTTCGATTGTTGGATGGCTACGGGCCATTTAAGTCAATTTGTTCCTCGTTTCGCATTGATCAGCAGCTATGGCTTCCGGACCATCGGATGAGAATGTAGAAAATACCAAGCGTCACATTCGGACTTTGGTCAACGAGATTACGGAACTTTCCAAGTCCGACGCAAAGGCCGCCGAATACTACCCTGCCGTCTTGCAGCGGATCATTTCTGCGCTGGCGGCTTCGGGCGGTGCGGTCTGGCTGGTGGATGACGAAGGCAGTATGCGGCTGGCCCATCAGATCCAAATGGATCCAAGTTTGATGCAAGCCAACAACCAAGAAGCCATGCTGCATGGACGTTTGCTGACGCGCCTGTTTTCGCAGGGCCGAGCCGAGTTGATTCCGCCCATGTCGGGATCTGGTGAAGAGTCCGGGGAAGGTAACCCCACGCGATACCTATTGGTTACGGCTCCGCTCGTTTCCAACAAGCAGCCGGTAGGACTGCTGGAAGTCATGCAGCGACCTGACTCGCCTGCCGAAGCGCAGCGCGGATACCTTCGGTTTTTGGAGCACATGACGAAGCTCATGGGGGAGTGGGTTCAGGGGAATGCACTCCAGCAGGTCTCGAACCGGCAAGAAATGTGGCAGCAGTCGGATCAGTTTGCTCGCTTGGTTCACGACAATTTGGACCTCAACGATACCGCTTACACCATCGTTAACGAAGGTCGGCGGCTCATCGAATGCGATCGCGTGAGTGTGGCCATGCTCAAGGGTGGCAAGCTGAAGGTCATTGCGATTTCAGGCCAGGATTCCATCGAAAACCGTTCGAACATCGTTCAGTCGTTGAACAGCCTGGCGACCAAAGTCGTAAGGAGCGGTGAGCCGCTGTGGTACGACGGATCGATGGACGATTTGCCTCCCCAAATCGAAGAGGCCATCGAGGACTACGTCGACCTTTCGCATGGTCGTACGATTACGGTTCTACCGATCCGACAGCCGGAACGCAAAATCGAAGGGGATGTCCTCGCTGCCAGGAGCGAGACCAACGAGACTCGCATGCGGCGCGATATCATCGGTGCCTTGATCGTCGAGCAAATCGAAACGCAACTTTCGCGATCCACTTTGGAGGGACGCGTCGACCTAGTGTACGAACATACCTGTCGAGCCTTATCCAACTCGCTTTCACACAGCCAAATTCTGTTCATGCCGGTATGGCGATTTCTCGACAAGTTGACGTGGATGTTTCGAGGCTCAGCATTGCCAAAAACATCCGCCATTCTCAGTTTGATTGGGGCTGCGTTGATTGCCATGTTCGTCGTCCCGATCGATTTCGATTTGGAGGGGAACGGGAAATTCAAACCAAGTATTGAACGGCAGGTCTTTGCGCATGTCGATGGGGAAGTTGCCGACGTCTTCGTAAAGCATGGCGATTACGTGCAAGCCAACGCACCGCTATTGCAATTAAAAAACCCGGATCTTGAGCAACAAATAAGCAGCGTTTCAGGCGACCGAAAGACCGCCATCGTTCGAAACATCAACGCGAACGACGCTTCGCAGAGACCGAATCAGACCCAAGCCGAACGAAATAAGAACCAACAAGACATTGAGGAAAGCGCCACCACCATTGAAGCAAAGACGGAGCAACTGAAGCTGCTTGAAGATAAAAGGCAAAAACTACTTCGACTTAGTCCGATTGCGGGTTTGGTGACCACTTGGGACGTAGAAAAGGTCCTCAACGCGAGACCTGTGGTTACGGGACAGTTGTTGATGACGATTTCCGACCCCGACGGCCCTTGGGAAATTGAAGTCCTGATGCCAGAGAAACGCATGCGGTTTCTTGACTTAGCCATGCAGGAGGCTAAGGATAAGGGATACCTGGATGTGAAGTTCATCCTCATGTCAGAAACCACCATTACCCGTTGGGGCAGATTGAATTTTGACGGTGTTAGTCAAAGGGCGGAGCTGGACGCGGAAGATGGTGCCGTAGTTAAGTTGCGATGCATCCCTGATGCTGAAGCCATGAAGCAAATCAAACGCTACCCTGGCGCTCGAGTCATTGCAGACGTAAAGTGTGGCAAACGAAGCGCAGCTTTTGTCTGGTTCCACGAAGTGGTCGAATGGGTCAGAGCCAACGTTTGGTTCTAGAGCAATCCAGCCGAGCCGCTTGATTCGATGCTTTGCCTCGAATCCCTACTTGATTTCAAAAAACAGTGCCGAGAGGACAAGTTTATGTCTGAAAAAAGAATGATGATTGTTCTACCTACAGTCTTGCTGTTGGGTGCTAGCGCGATCGCCATTGGGGTCGTGCCGGGTGTCCGGGATTGGGTTGACCAGACCATTCCATGGTTGGGAATCAACGGACCAAAGCCAACCGCAGTGCCGTTGATTGCAAACGAAGCGGCTGCCGACAAAGAAAATAGTTCGTTGCCGCGTGCTCCAATGGTTTCGGTGGATAGCGGGCTGCCAATGGAGAGTCCCCTTGCCAAATTCGACGTTCAGTTTGCACAAGCCATACGTCAAGTGCATTCTGTGGCGCCAGCCCAAGGCATAGGTGACGGCTTGCCCTCTCAACCAAGCATCCGATTCGCACAAACCCCTGCATTCAATTCGTTGCCACCTTCGGGCTTGAGCGTCCCGAGTTCGCGAAACGGAACGTTGTTTGTTGAAAATGCACAGGTAATCTTCTGGGACGACGCCTTCGTCGGCGCCCAAGCTGACGGCATCATCAATAAGATGCTCGTGGATGACGGCAGCATGGTCAAAATTGGGGACCCGATAGTCGAGATTGATCCGCGACTGGCGCAAGCTGAAGTGGAGGTCTCCAAAAATGAGTTGGAGGCGGCCGAGCTGAAGGCCAAGGACGACAGCAATTTGAAGTTCTCCGAGGCGGCTTTAGAGGTGGCCAAAATGGAGGTGCAAATCTCCAATGAACTGTTGCGGGACAATGCCGAAGACCGAATGGCCAACGAAAAGAAACGCTTAGAGAATAAGAAAGCCCTATTCCAAGTCAATGTGTCGAAAAATGAAAAGCTGCGAGACACCGCCGACGTAGGTGTGAAAAAGGCGAAACTAGGAGCAGCCGAAGTTCAAATCGATCTGCGAAAAATCAATGCCCAACGTACTGGCATGGTAAGTGAAATCACCAAACGCCAATCCGATTGGGTCCGCGCAGGCGAACCCATCATGAGACTGACATCCATGGAGAAACTTCGGATCAAAGCCAATGTAAAGGTTACCGACGCACCGCACCTGCTACAAAATGCTCCAGCCCGAGTCACCATCTTTTATGCGGAAGGCAAAGGAGAAACGGTCGATGGAAGTGTGACTTTCGTTTCGCCGCGCGCGGTCAATCGCAACCAATACCAAATCCATGTGGATGTGCCTAACCGATTAACTCCTGACGGACAATTCCTGTTTCGGGAAGGTATGGTTGCTAACGTCGAGATAACCCCGCGCAGCAACTAGTGCCGCAACCGAGAAAGGCCCAATCTCCTTTGAGTGGTAAAATGCCCCCGAGTTTTACTCGGGGGATTTTTACCATCCCCCTAGTAGTAGCCACCCTCCCTTTGGGAGGGTCTCGCGAAGCGAGGGGAGGGTGAAATGGTCGAAGTGATTGTATAATTCAGTTCACCCTCCCCGGCCTACAGCCGACCCTCCCCGAGGGAGGGTGACCAACACAAGACAAGGAAAAAAACGCAATGACAACGATGGCGGATTCACTCGTCAACAGCGCGATGCGCCCACTGCGGCTGCGTCGTCGTCCTGACTTGGAGTCGCGTCGTCATCGTTATGATGGGCGAGCGTATTGGGTCGTGAAAGAACCTGTAGGATTAAACTACTTCCGCTTTCACGAGGAGGAGTTTGCCATTCTCAATATGCTCAATGGCCAAACCTCGCTTCAGCAAATCCGTGAGTCCTTTCAAGCAGAATTTGCACCGCAACGTATCTCCCTGCAAGATCTACAACAATTCGTTGGCATGCTTCATCGCAGCGGCTTGGTTATCTCGCATGCCGGTGGCCAAGGCCGGCAGTTGCGTCGACGCGGTGACCAAAAGCGAAAGAAAGAACTGCTTGGAAAATTCGTAAACGTGTTCGCCATCCGATTCCGAGGCATCGATCCTGAGCGAATACTCAACCGATTGCTGCCGTGGTTCGGATGGTTGTTTACTACGTGGTGTTTGATGTTGGTCTCCATCGTTGGCTTGATGGCCATTACGCTGGTTCTCGTCAACTACCAGGAATTCAAGGGCAAGCTTCCGACCTTCCAACAGTTCTTCGCCGCCAACAATTGGATTTGGCTTGGAACGACCATGGCCTGTGTGAAAATTCTGCATGAATTTGGGCACGGATTGAGTTGCAAGAAATTCGGTGGCGAGTGTCATGAGATGGGATTCATGATGCTCGTTTTTACGCCGTGTCTTTATTGCAATGTCTCGGATTCATGGATGCTACCCAACAAGTGGCAGCGGGTGTTTATCGGTGCGGCAGGCATGTATGTGGAGCTCATTCTCGCCACGATCGCCACGTTTCTGTGGTGGTTTAGCGAGGATGGAATGTTTCGCTTTTTGTGCTTGAGCGTGATGTTTATTTGTTCGGTAAGCACGGTGGTGTTCAATGGAAATCCGTTGCTGCGGTTCGACGGATACTACATCACTATGGATCTTTTGGAGATTCCCAATCTCCGTCAAAAATCGAGCGAGATCCTAAAAAGGTGGTTTCAGAAGAACTGCTTAGGACTCGAATTGCAGGACAATCCGTTCCTCCCAACTCGCAACCGTGCGATGTTCGGAATCTACACTATCGCCTCCTTTATCTACCGCTGGGTGGTTGCGTTTGGAATCATTATGTTTCTCAATCAAGTGCTTAAACCGTATGGGTTGCAGTCTCTCGGCCGAGCCTTTGCGGTGGCGGGCGTGGCGGGCATGATCGTACCTGGAATATCCGCCATTTATAAATTTTTGAAAACGCCCGGGCGAGCAGCCAAAATCAAACGCGGCAATTTGCTTTCCAGCCTCGGTATTGCTATCGCAGTTTTGGCATTTATCTGTTTCTTCCCACTGCCATACCACGTCTATTGCCCCTCTGAGGTCCAACCCCACGAAGCGGTCGAAGTGCATACGCTTGTTGCCGGTAAACTGATAGGTTGGACTGTTAAACCCGGACAGCCAATCTCGAAACAACAGCCAATCTGTCAACTTGAGAATGGGGATTTAGCCATCAAAATTCAGGAGGCTCTCAGCGAAGTCAGGTCCACCGAGTCACTAATTAAGCAAGCCTCTTATTTTTCCACTTCGGATCCGCGACAAGTGCGAGAATTGGAGGTACTCTGGAGCGAACTTCAGAAAAAGCAAGAGGTGCTTAGGACGCTAACTGAGAAGCAATCGAACTTAGTCGTTCGAAGTCCGATTGATGGAGTGGTGTGCCAACCGCCAGATAAGGAAGAGAGCAAAGCGGCCAAAGCCCAGGAGCAGTTGACAGGTTGGTACGGAAATCCTTTTCATCCGTCGAATTCTGAGGCTTTTTTTACCGAGGCAGAGCTTGTGTGTTTGGTGGCACCCTCTCCAGTCATGGCGGCGGTCATCGTGGTAGATCAGCACGAACGCGAATTGCTCAAAGAAGGTGACGAAGTGGAAATCATGTTCGACGCCGCAGCCTTAGAATCCGTAAAAGGAAAGATCGTCAGTTTTGCCAAAGCAGAAATGAAAGAAAGCTCCGCCAATTTATCCATTACTTCGGGGGGCACGCTAGACACCAAAACGGACGAATTAGGCAGAACCCGCCCAATCAGTACTTCTTACCAAGCACGCGTCGAATTTGAAGATTTGAAAGTGCCGCTGAGACCAGGCTACCGAGGTAATGCAAAGGTCCATTTGGCCTGGAAATCCCTGGGCTCCCGTTTTTATCGTTACGTACTCAAAACGTTTAACTTCGAATTTTAGCGGATGGCTGCACGGTCGTGAGTTACGTGCTACATTAATCAATGTCCGGAGAGAGGCCTGAGCCTTCTCAACCTTTGTTTCTAGGAGAGAACTAAGTAATGTCAACAGATCTACAAACACCAGAAGTCACCGAGGCTCAGCGTCAGCAACCTCAAAACGTTCAAGTCCAAGTTCGAGACGAAGATGCAATTGCATGCTATGCCAATTTTTGCCGCGTTACAGGTTCGCCTGAAGAACTAATCGTGGATTTCGGCCTCAACCCACAGCCAGTTGGGATTCCAAAAGATCCCATTCATGTCAAACAACGGATCATCATGAATTTCTTCACCGCCAAGCGATTGCTCGGCGCGTTGCAAATGTCCATCCAACGCCATGAAGCGGTCTTCGGTGTTCTGGAAACAGACATTCAAAAGCGATTGCGAATTCAACAGTAGTTGGATGATGCAATGAAGTGAATGGAAAGACAGCTCGCTGCAACGCGAGCTGTTTTCGTTTACCTATGATTTTGTTATGTGGACTGATTTTATTATGTAGACGAGCGAGGCCCTTCGCTCGTTGGATGTAGACGAGCGAGGCCCTTCGCTCGTTGGATGGAGTACCAGATCTGAGCGAGGGCCTCGCTCAGCGACACAAGGAGCCACCATTGCAAACCAGCAAAGCCCAAACGATCTTCCAGCAGACGTACAACTATATTCGAGAAACAACACTGCTCGAAAGCACGCTCGCGCTCCTCGAATGGGACGAACGGACCGGACTTCCCTCGCAGGCAGGTGAACATCGTGCCGAACAAGTGACCTTCTTGAGTGGTCTAGTGCATCAACGCAAAACGAGCCCACAATTTGGCGATTGGCTTCGCGAGCTTGCTCAGTCCGAATTGGCAATGCAGCCCGACAGCCCGATTGGAGCATCCATTCGAGGCATGAAGCGAGACTTTGACAAGAACATTCAACTGCCCGAATCGTTGGTCAAACGCATCGCCCATGCGGTCACCGTCGGCCAGCAGGTCTGGGCTGAAGCCAAGCCGAAAAACGACTTTGCTTCGTTTTTGCCTCACTTAGACGCGATCGTTCAATTGCGTCGCGAGGAGGCCTCCATTCTGTCAACGAATGCGTCCTGTCGGTACGATAGTTTGCTGGATCAATACGAAGAAGATGCGAAGACCGAAGAAGTTGCGGTTGTGTTTGCGGATCTTCGAAAAAGTCTCGTTCCGTTGGTACAGACACTGACGCAATCCAAATCGGGGCCGGACGGGCAATCGATTGTTGGCCTGTTTGATATTGCGAAACAAAAGGAGTTCTCGCTGTGGGTAGCCAAGCAGATTGGATTCCAATTCGAGCGAGGACGGCTAGACGAGACAGACCATCCGTTTTGCACCACATTAGGCCCAAACGACCATCGCATTTTGACGCGATACCATGCGGACTCGTTCAGCAGTGGCTTGTATGGCACGCTTCACGAGGCAGGGCATGGCATGTACGAGCAGGGGTTGCCAACCGAATGGTTTGGGCTGCCAGCCGGAAGCGCGGCGTCACTCGGTGTGCATGAGTCGCAGAGCCGACTCTGGGAAAACATGGTGGGACGTTCCAAGGAGTTTTGGCAATGGTGTTTGCCTCATGCCAAAAAATGGTTTCCGCAGTTGAAGGCAGTTTCCGTAGACTCTGTTTTTGCGGATCTGAATCGGGTCGAGGCGAGTTTGATTCGAATCGAAGCGGACGAGGCCACTTACAATTTGCATATTCTGCTCCGATTTGAGCTGGAACGAGAACTGATCGATGGCGATTTGCAAAGTGTGGATTTGCCGTCGGCTTGGTCGGATCGCTATGAATCCTACTTGGGAATTCGGCCCGGCAGCGATAGCGAAGGGGTGATGCAGGATGTACACTGGGCTGCAGGTTTAATTGGTTATTTCCCAACGTATACCCTTGGAAACATCTTCGCGGCACAGCTCATGAACGCGGCTAGCGACGAACTGGGTGAACTGCCGTCCATGATCGCCGAGGGGGATTTTCGCCCCCTTTTGCAATGGCTTCGAACCAAAGTCCATCAACACGGACGCTGCCTAAAACCGACCGAATTGGTCTCTTCCGCTACGGGGAAACCGATTTCTTCGCAACCGTTTTTGGATTACCTCACCGATAAGCTGACTCCATTGTACAAGTAGCATTTTTACGAATCGGGAACTCGTTTGGCTATGGATTCGTCCGTTAATACAGAACCTAATCAAGCGGAGGAGACTGCGTTGATCGACTGTATCGTTTCAGGACAATCTGCAAAATTCGAAATCTTGGTTGGAAACTACCAACAGAGGATCTTCGCGACGTTGCTGGGAATGCTCGGAAATCGCCATGACGCCGAGGATGTGACCCAAGAGACTTTCTTGACCGCATTTCGAAAGCTCGATCAATTCGAGCGACGGTCGTCCTTTTACACATGGCTGCACCGGATTGCATTCAATGCAGCCATCGATCTGCAGCGCCGAAAGAAACGAACCAAGAGCCGTTTTGTTAGTGGCGAAGGCATTGAGAATGCGGAGCCAGGAGATCCGCAAGCGGATTCGCCCGCATCGATCGTCATGGCCAAAGAAACCGTGACTCAGGTGCAATCGGCGTTGGGGCGACTCGATTCGGAACGCCGAAACATCATTGTCCTCAGAGACTTACAAGGATTGGACTACGTCGAAATCGCTTCCATATTGGATATTCCGGTGGGAACCGTTCGCAGTCGGTTGCATCGGGCTCGGATCGAACTGCGCGAGATCATGAACGCTATGGGTATCGGACAATCCGTGGAGGATTCCTCGCAGCCAATTGAAGCCGCTGTGAAAAACCAGATGGTTACCTTCGGGAGGGACCAGCCATGACACCTGAGTTTGACGAAGTTATGCTGACCGCCTATTTGGACGATGAAGTGACCGATGCGGAGCGAGAAAAAGTCGAAGCGCAACTGCGCACGTCCGCCGCGTCTCGCAAGCTTTTGGAGGAATTGCGATCCGTCCGAAACCTCGTGACGCAACTGCACCTGACTCAATCCACTCGCAGTTATCAGCAAGGACCTTGGAACCAAGCGAATTCCAATAGCCACGAGGAATCATCAACTGCGAGCGAGATTTCGAAAGTCGTTTTGCACGATCCCCGTTCGCGATGGAAATTACCTTTTCAAAGACTTGCGAGTCTGGCTGCGTTGATCGCCATTGCTGTTTGTGGTCGGATCCTGCTGCTGCAGCCGAGTATGCCTGCCATCAGTCGTTCGAATGACACCCGCACCAGCACTAAAACGGAGGGAGACTTGAAATCTCGCAGGGAGATTAGCCCAACTCACGATTCGGAGGATTTCGGATTGTCAGATAAAGCCGTTCCAGCACCATCTGGGTTTGACGACGTTCGATCGTTAAACGAATCTGCAAATCGGGACAAAAGTGAATCGGATGTTAAGCTGAGTTTTTCGCAAGGAGCCGATCGAGGGAGATTCGGCAACACACAGTTGCCACCCAGCCCGAATTTTCAGGTCCCAATTGAATTAGGCGATGAGAAATCGAAATCCCAGCTTTCGGAAAACAGGCCAGCGGAACCTGCCTCTGGAGCGTTCGATTCCTATCAACCTAAGGACTCACCAAGCCTCGCCCGGAAATCAACGGACAGCGAAGTTCAGAAACCGTCATCTAAGCAGTCGGATCAATTTTTTCTGGAAGACTTATTAAAAGATCAAAGCCGAGAATGGAAGAAACGGGTTGTTGAGGAAGTGGAATCGCTTGATCGCAAATCTTCAGATCCGATAGACAAATTCGTTCATCAAGAGAACTCCATCAGCTCCAAGCCAGACGAACCGAACACGAAATTCTATTTTCGTTATCGCAACGACAACCAACTGGGCCGCGTTACTGACGAATCGACAGCACTTTTCAAAAAGGGTGCCACCACCAAGGAAAGTGAGTCCGTCGAATTCGACAAGCAACCTGCGGAAAAGCAAAAGAATGTAGTTGAACGCCCCTTACTGGTTGAGTTCGAAATACCGAGCAACGACTGGGAGTCTGGTGCGAAACGGCTTAGGCAACTGGGGATTTCGGTTCCGCTAGAGTTGCCAGCTGTAGAATACTTGGAGTTCACTGGTGTTCCAATCCCTTCTCGATGGACCTTCCAACGTACCGACTCATTGGAAGGTCAGCGTTCCTTAGATCCATTAGCAGAAAAGGAGGGGATGCTCTCAAAAAGTGCTGCATCTGTTGTGGAACGGCCGGGTTCCATTCGGATCAGGGTTCGAGCTATATCGACGACAGAAAAATAGACGTAGATCAGTAGCTCCGCCGTAGATCAGCCGTAGATCAGTCGCTCCGCCAACTGATGTCCTTCGCGCTCGAAGTCCTATGCAATTTTCGTTTTCCACATCACTCAAAACGAACTGAGGAAACAAGAGCGGACCACCCCGACACAGCCGACAAAAGTAGCAGGCACGCTCCGTCGTGCCGTCCGCTGGAGTGAATTTACAATGATTCCTGGTGAACGGCACATGGAATGTGCCTACTACTTTGACGTTTGTCGGCTGTGTCCACCCCCCCAAAACTCATTGGTGTCCCCAGGTATGCTCCACTGGCAGCGTCCGCCACGGTTTCCATGAAACCTCGACCAATGGAAGTCCCAAAAAGACCACTTTTGTGGTTTTTCTATGAAATTGCGAATTATCTTAGGGTCCTTGGAATCGCCAAATTGTGCTAGTAGAATTCTTAACTTGTTTACTTCCTTTGTCCTACAGCATTCATCTCCCGGGGTTTGAGCTATATGGCCGACCAAAATCACTTGCGCTTTCTTCCAAAATTGTTTCGCAAGGTATTACGAAAAAAAAGGCAGCTAAGAAAAAATTACTTAGCTACATTTGAACTCCTCGAACGACGGGATGTTTTCGCTGCGGCTACACTCGTTCATGATATCAATGCCATTCAAGATTCGAATTCTCTCGCACTCCAAATGAGCGAGGTTGCTGCTTTCGAAAGTAGCGGCTACTTTTCGTCAACAACGCTCGATGCTGGGAGCGAACTGTGGCGCACGGATGGCACTCAAGCTGGCACCTACCTAGTCAAAGACCTACAACCCGGCCAGCAATCCTCGAATCCGAATTCCTTTTTTGAGTTTCAGGGAAGCGTCTACTTTGCAGCGGCTCTGAATGACGGCTACTTTCTGTTCAGGACCGACGGTACGAGTGCTGGTACCGTTCCGATCGCTCTCACCTCAGGTCAGAAACCACTGGTGCTTGGGAATCGCATTTACTTTGACGGATACGATGAGGCAAACGGCACGGAGCTTTGGAGTTCTGACGGCACGCCGCAAGGGAGCGGACCGGTAGCCGACCTGTTCCCTGGAATCGATGGAAGCTCACCTAACTCGTTGACGCAACAAGGAAGCAAGGTGCTCTTTCAAGCCTATGGTCCAAGTGGTCCGCGTTTGTATTCCTTCGATACTGTATCAAATCAAATGACTATCCTCAATGAGAATCTGACGAGCGTCAATTCCTTGAAGCCTTTCGGGGCCAAGACGCTTGTTGTCACCGGGGCAGAGCTCTGGACAACGGACGGCACGGTCGCTGGAACGGAGAGACTCCTCAATTCTGGGCAACCGATCGTCGCATCTGCTGCCAACGGGTCGGTACAAGGCAAAGTCATTTTGGAATCCAACGATGGGAACGGAACCAGAATTGACGCGGTTAGCACGACTGGTGTCGTTGTATCGCTCAAGCAATTGCCATACTATGCAGCGATTACTTATAGCGCCGAAATAAATAGCCAAGTTCTTTTTTCGGCATACAACTATAACGATGGTACAAGTTCCATTTACCGAACCGACGGGTCTGCAGCCGGAACGGTCCTTGTGTCCACTCCCTCGGACTTTCGTCCGGCTATGGAATCCAGCGTCGTTTGGAATGGCAACTGGTATTTCCCGGGATATCAATTTAGCACCAGTTCGAGCGATTTGTGGAAATACTCGCCGAACAGCAATAGTCTGACACGATTGGACGACGGTTCGGCATCGCTCCCTAGCAACCTTACGAAACCTGTGGTTACAGGCAATGGCTTGTACTGGGGAGACAATCTTCAGAGTCCCGCCAACGTCTCCTTTTTGCGACGAACCGCTGACGGGATCAATGTGACAACATCGTCGACGGCATTCGATGGCCTGTATGGAGTGCGCGCACTTTCCGTTTTGAACAATAACGTGACGTTTGCGGGCGTGACAAGCCAAGGGCTTGCATTGAGAACCACGGCAGACACTGAGGTCTTATCCTTGACGCCCAACGTGCCCGGTGTAACCTACGGTGCGATCGATACGTCCAACTATTCGACCAGACCTGCTTCGTTGAATGGAAAGAAGTATTTTTTTGCCGACAGCGACAATCAAAATGGAAATGAACTCTGGCGAACCGATGGGACAAGCGCCGGGACCATCCAAATCGCGGATGTTGATTTCGGGTATACGACTCGATTGATTACCACGACAAATAAACTCTATGTGTTCGGTGAAAGCAATGCAGGGGTCAGCTTGTGGAGTGTCAATGAAACAACTCCAGGTGTCGATTTTGTGACGACTTTTGCGACAAACCTGGTTCCGACTGCTGTCCTCGGCGATCGTATTGTTCTAACGGACTCCAACAACGGTTTGTGGGTGAGCGACGGCACGAGCGACGGAACCGTTCTAGTGACGACATTGTATGGGAATCTGTATCAACCCGTAGTCGTTGGCCAAACCGTTTACTTTTCAGTAACCAATCCCAACGGGCAGACATCGCTTTGGAAATCAGACGGAACCGCCTTGGGGACGGTGGTTGCAGCCAATGGCTTAGGTGCCAACTGGTACCAAGTTACGACCGATGGCAGTTCCATTTTTTGGGCGAGCAGCGACGACGGCTATACCCTCTGGCGAAGCGATGATGGATTACAAACGCGTCAGCAGATTGGCAAGTCCGTTGTTCATGACTTGTCCGCTGTCGGTGGCCTCCTGTATTATGTCCGCTGGATCGATAGCCAACACGCGGATTTGTATCGGACAGATAGTTCCATTGGTGGACCGCTACGCGTTGGGCAAGCAGACACTCTTTTCCAATTCGCGCCCAAGTTGCTTCCTGTCGGCGGGAATATGTCAGTAGTTGGTCTCTTCGGTGGTCAATTCCAAGTATGGAGCGATATTCAAGGGGAGCAATTTGCCTACGACGATGAGCTGTCGTCGTTTGCCAATTTATCCGTTTGGGGTAATCCGGAGCTCAATGGAAATGCGATTGCACCAACCTATTTCTCACAGTTTGGTTCCGAGTTGGGCAAACTGGACGTTGCTTCACGTATTTCCATATCCAATCGAGTGATTGTCGAAAACGCGGCACCAGCGATGGTTGGCATACTTTCGGCCAATTGGAACCCCAACGGCACACCGACTCAATTCAGCTTGGTGGCAGGATTAGGGGACTCAGACAACTCACTCTTCAGCATAACACCGGCAGGAGAACTGCGTGCCGATGTTAGCTTCGATAGCGACATACAAGCGAAACGCACGGTTCGCATCCGCGCGACAAGCGGTAGTTCTGTGCTGGCGGAACAGAACATCAGCCTTTTTGTTCGCGACCTTTTTGACGGCGTGGAGCTTGTTTCGCTCAATGGCAATGTGGTAGCTGAGAACTCGCCGGTAGGGACCGCAGTAGGAACGCTCTCCGCCCAAAGCTTGCCCAATACAACGGTGACCTACTCCGTTTTATCGGTAGATGGAGCCTCGACGAATTTGCCATTTGCGGTCAATGGAAATCGGCTTGTGGTAGCAGGTCCGCTTGACTTTGAAACCAACCGCACGCGAAGCGTCGTGATTCGTACGCTCGCAAGCGATGGCAAGTTTGCGAATGAGACCTTTGCAATTCAGCTAACGAATATCAATGAAAACGCAATCGCCTCAATCCGTCTTTCGAAAGACAGCGTTCTAGAAAACGAACCGGGAATCGTCGGTGCATTGAGTGTACCTAACAGCAACGCAACTTGGACTTTTTCGTTCGTTTCCGGTGCAGGGGCTTACGACAACAACTTATTTGCCATTTCGGGGGGGCAATTGGTGCTGTTGGATATTCCCGATTACGAAACTCGCGACAATTATTCCGTCCGAGTGCGTGCGCAAAATGGTTCAACAACCATCGCTTCGGCGTTAACCATCGATATAGTTCCGGTAGACGAATTTGCTCCTGAGGGATTCACCTTTATCGCAGGCGCCGTTTCTGATTCATTGCCATTCCTTTTCGAAAATGTTCCGGTTGGCACTCCCGCAACTCGCATCAAAGTCGAGGATCGCGACCGAGGTGAAACCTACACGCTGACGGGCAATTTCTCGGACTTGGCAACCGTATCCGGGGATGCTTTTGTCCCGATTCGACCTATCAACTATGAAGAATTCGCAAATCCTTTTGGCTTCTACGTAAACGTCAATGCTGTAAGTTCCGGGGGACGAACTTATTCGCGTTCTTACAGCACCTCTTTGATATTAGATGTGAACGATCCACCGGTGGTCTCCACACCCAAATTGGATGAGGAAATCGTGGCTGGCGTCCCGACTTTTTTTTCCGTCCCAATCGATTCCTTCTACGACGAGGATAGGAATGATCGTTTGACCCTGACCGCAACCCTCAACGGTTCGACTCTCCCGGCTTGGCTGACATTCGACCCGCAAACGGGCAGTTTTGGGGCTAACCCGACTTCCAGCCAGATCGGTATTTATTCGGTCATAGTCAATGCGACCGATTTGGCGGGTGCCGTCGTGAGCAATACGTTTACCTTGACTGTCCTCAATGCGAACTTCGTGCAAGCGAATGGGACAGCAGGCAACGACACACTGAACGTCATCGCTCAAAATGCAGCGGGAACTCAGTGGACCGTCACGCTCAACGGCACGCAGATCTTTGCTGGGGACTTGACACTACGCCCGCTTCAGTTTTCGGGAAATGCCGGTACCGACCGAGTGATTGTGCAGGCTACGGTTGGTTCTGAGACGATTTCCATTCGAGACAATCAGATCACTGTTGGTCAAGCCCGTATCTTTTTGAACAGTGTAGAGTCACAGGATATTCGTGGGCGTGGAGGGAATGACACGTTCCGGGTGTTGACCACGTCATCCTCTACGGCGCGTGCGCCACAAACGGGGATTTTGATTTCGGGCGGGGCAGGGATTGACACGTTAATCGGTGCGGCTGGCACAAACGAATGGACCATTACCGATTCCGGTGAAGGGACACTCAACGCGATCACATACACACAAATCGAAAACCTCATTGGCAATTCTGCATTGGATCATTTTGTAATCGGTCCACGAGGTTCGGTTGCCGGACGAATCGACGGTGGCGGTGGATATAACGCTTTGGAATACAGCACTCGCAATGCGTCGATCGATGTGCAAGTCAATACGCTATCGCCGACAAGCGGTAGTGCAACCAGCATCGACGGTTTTACCAATCTCAATGCGATATCGATCCAGTCGACGCGAACGAGCACGATCACTGGACCTGGTCCCTCAGCAGTTCCAAGCGGAAGGGTGACATGGGAAGCTTCCCAGGGCCAAGCTGTCTTACTGGCCGGTAAACTGTTGTTATCAGGCTTCGACCGATTGGTCGGTTCTGCAGCCAACGATGAGTTTTATTTGTCGGACTATGCTAGTCTTTACGAAATCGATGGACGTGGTGGCATCGACAAGATTCAGTTGCAAGGGAATCCAACGCTGACAAACATCAACCTCGACGACAGGACTGGATCAGGCGTTCGTAGATTCGATGGCATCGAAACGTTTGTCGGAAACGGCAGTGAATCGGCATTAAAAGGCCCATCACAGGACACGCAGTGGATTGTAACGAGCCAAGGGACGGTTACGAACTCAAAGAATTACACGTTCCAGGGATTCGGGCGTATTCTCAGTGGTTCAGGCAACGATTCGTTTGACCTGCAACCCAATTCCCCTCCCATTACTTTAGCTGGAGGGGGTGGAATGGACACACTCCGGACACTTGATGCGTTGGATACCAATAGCGAAGCTTCGTGGGATCTAACCGGACGGGGACGTGGATCCGTCCAAAGCACGACATTTGGGGGTTTTGAGAAGTTGGTAGCTGGTACGGATCACGACAACTTCGTATTTCAGACGACACCGCGGAGCGTGTGGTTTGAATCGATCAACAGCAGCTCGGATCGATACACTTGGATCACCTACAGTTCATCGCTGCCAGGGGAAGTAGGCGTCGAAGTCAACTTGCAAGAGAGGTCAGCGACTGGTATTCGCGAATGGAACACCGTTCAGGCATTCTTCGCCAATACGGGATCGGATCGATTGATAGGACGAAACGCAATCGTTCGGTGGCAAATCGACATGTCCGGAAACCTTTCTAGCGATGGAATATTGAGCTTCCAAGGTTTCGAAACCATTGCGGCGGGATCGGGTGACGACACAATGAACTTTGTGCCTGACGGTAATGGCGAGTATTCCAATGGTCCGAAGAGAATTACCGGGGGTAACGGTTCGAATACGCTCCTCTTCACGCTGTTTCCAGTGCCGGTAACCATCGACTTGCAAACCGGGGCTGCTTCGCCATTTCCGCTTGGCATTGCCAGCTTTCAAAACATAACCGGGTCTGCCTTCGACGATTCTCTTTCTGGTGATTCCAACGACAACATTTTTTTCGGCTACCTTGGGAACGACACTCTGAGAGGGCTGGCCGGAGATGATGTGCTGATGGGGGGCGGAGGGAATGATTCGCTCTATGGCGGTAGCGGAAACGATCTTTTAATCGGTGGCACGGGTGGGGACAATTTGTATGGTGGAACGGGCGATGACTTGTTGATCGCCGGATTCAGCAACCTATTCCTCAATGAGGGGAGCAGTGAACCAGAGGGTGTCCATCTCTTAGCAATCCAAGTGGTGATGAACGAATGGACGAGCAATCGAAGCTACGCGCAACGGATCACACGTTTGCAAAGCGGGGTGGGAGCCAACAACAGTGTTCGGCTCAACGCAACATCGATCACCTCTGATTCCAGCATCGATTACGTATTTGGGGAAGGGAACGACGACTGGTTCTGGTTGGGCAGCAATGATCTTGCACCCGATCTCAATCCTTTGCGTGAGCGTCGCAATTGAGCGATCGGCCGCGATTTTCGAACGACTGTGAATCGCGTCTAGCTCATCGCGACGGGCGCGAACGGTCCCGGACAAACGAGATCTTTCGAGAACTCACCATCGCACAGATGTGCCACCCCCACCTTTCGGTTCACGCGAGGCCAGGCCTTTTCGACGATCCAGGTACTCGCCGCTCGCCTGAGGAATTTCAAACGAGGATGAAGTAAACTTCCTCTTTGCCAAGGCGACCGGTTGCGGAGTCGATTGCAATCAAGATGAACTAAATAGCAATCTCATTCTTGCAAGATTTTTTGCAGACATGTGAACGGCTTCCTGAAGCGAATCTCCATCGAACTGGACATGCTGTTTCCCTGTGGCCAAAGCGGTTTGGACTTTGGGTAAAAGTTCATCCACTCGCGTCGAGCCATCAAGCGACTGTAGGACGATGCGATCCAAATCCGATAGCACGACGTTGTTATGGCTTAGACTGGTTACCTTGGCTCCCAGGATGGATTGCGAGCGCGCACATCGGCTCGCTTGAGGCGTACCCGACAAGTCGTAGCCATAAGGAGGTGGCGTTGTGTGGAACTCCATGTGGCCCGATGCGAAGGCTTGCAAGAAACTTCGCCGCAATTTGTCCGCATCGATCGAATTGGAATGAAGACGCTGAACTTCATTTACCAATTCGCTAAACACCCAATCCGATTTGGTTAAATCTGAGAGGATTCTAAGCGAGTTGTTCAAGACTGGATCGTCGATCACGAGCGTGATGGGTTTGAAACGATTCCGAAAATGAATCGGGGATTGAGTCGGAACGAGTATTGAGTCCAGAAAGCAACGATCGACCATCCCGGGTTCCAACGCTCGACGCAAGGGTTGCTGTGCATGACAAACGAGGGACTGACGATACGTTCGTTTGCGCAAAAAGTCGAGGTACTGTTCTAGGCGGATTTCGTCTCCTGAAATCCGCTCCAGTGTCTTCAGAGTTTCGCTCGGCACATCGCCGCGAAATGTCGATTCAGCATCGGCTTCACATAGATATCGAAGTTGATGAGCTGTCAAGGACGCGGCAAACTCATGAAAAAAAACCGGAATGTTGTGTTCTTCGAAATATTCATGTTCAATGTACTCGTCTTCTTTTCCCGCCAACGTGTCCATTTCGCTTTTCAGCAGCATCCCATAAGGATCAGTTGGTGCAACGTTTTGAACCATAAAATTTAGCCATTGCCGAGCCTGAACGATCTTGTCGTGAGTGTTGCCGATACCTTGGGTGTGGAAACGCATCATGTCGCGGACTATGCCGCGAACATTCCAACCGGGGTTTGTGTTGTAGCTGATGTACGCGATGCCGTTGGGGCTCAAATGCTTGGAAACGAGATCCAAAATCGACGCTTGGGATTCCGCTGGGACCCAGGAATAGACACCATGGCAGAGAATGTAGTCGAATTCCCCAAGCTCCTTTTTGGCGTCCAGAACATCCAATTGCTTGATCTGGACGTTTGTAAATTGCAGCTCCGCAATCCAACTGTTCGCTGCGTCGACTTGCCGTTGTGACAAGTCAAATCCAAAGAACTGGCTACCGGGTAATTGTTCCGCCATGGGGACCAAATTACCACCGGTAGCGCATCCAATTTCCAACACACGGCAAAGTCGAATGTCGGTTGGTTCCATACCGAAAATCGTTCCCATGATGGCCAAGCGATCGGGATGCGACTGTGGAAATGGGAGCCGCGGGTAAGGCTTGGTGTCGTAAGAAGAAGCTGTTTGATTAGGCATTACTGTGCAACGTGGCTTGAGTGCTAGTGCATGAGGAAGCGACGATTTTCAATTAGTTACTAGTACTCGGTGTCGGTGCGCTCGAGCCGTCGATCTTGTCTAGGATCCTGTAGAGGCTCCGGCGGGCGATGCCCAACTCGCGCGCGGCCTTGGCTTTGTTTCCGTGATTGCGTCGAAGAACTTCCGTGATGTGCATCTGCGAAAGGGATTCTAGCGGTATCGAATCACCGATAGCTACTGGACTGAAAGCCGATTCGACGCATTCCGTTTTAGCGGAATTGCGAAGTTCTTGTGGTAGATTACCCAGCGTGATGACCGAGTCGTCGGCAAGTATCTTGGCTCGCTCCAGGGCGTTGATCAGTTGACGCACGTTTCCGGGCCACGAACTGCTTTGAAACAATTCGTTCACCCCAGGCCCGAGCTGCCATTCCTTGCCCAAGAAATGCTCCACCAACAAAGGAATGTCGCTGACTCGTTCGCGAAGCGGGGGTATGGTTATCGATAGGACATTGACTCGATAATAAAGGTCCTCGCGAAAGCGTCCGGCAGTAACTTCTTTGCCGAGATCTCGATTGGTGGCAGCGATCAATCGAACTTTGACACGCCTTTCTTTCACCGAACCGATGCGGCGCATCGTGCCGTCTTCCAGGACTCGCAGCAATTTTGCTTGAAGGCCACCGGCCAACTCTCCAAACTCATCGATGAAAAGTGTTCCTCCATCGGCGATTTCAAACAGGCCTGGTTTCGCGTCCGTGGCACCGGTAAAAGCTCCCTTCTCGTGACCAAACAACTCGCTTTCAAGCAACGACTCTGGCAATGCTGCGCAGTTGATTACCACCAGCGGTCGATTGGGCAGTGCGCTCTGTTCGTGGATCGCTCGGGCAACTAGCTCTTTGCCTGTTCCGCTTTCCCCGAGAATGAGAACCGGCTTGTCGCTCGGCGCA
This sequence comes from Pirellula sp., assembly GCA_031372345.1. Classification (GTDB taxonomy): domain Bacteria; phylum Planctomycetota; class Planctomycetia; order Pirellulales; family Pirellulaceae; genus JBKCUI01. The sequence continues at coordinate 27,929 of JANMLD010000309.1, read as the reverse complement.
ATACGTTCGACCAATCGCTTGACTTCGCAGATGCCTGCCGATTTGCCAACGAGCGGTTTGCTTACCTGCGTTTGAGCGAGCTGAATCTTCAGATGTCGGTTTTCGCGTTCGAGCGTCACGGACTTGGCTGCGCGTCGAATCAACATGTCTAGGTCGGCCAAGCCAAAAGGTTTGGAAAGGTAGTCGACCGCACCTCGTTTCATGGCTTCGACGGCCGAGGCAATGCTTCCACCACCCGTTAACATGATAATGCGAAGCTCTTCGTCACCTTCGTGGAGCCGCTTCAGCAGTTCCAAACCGTTCATGCCCGGCATGTTTTGATCGATGACTGCGATATGGAAATGTTGGGACGCTTGGACGGCAATGGCCTGCTCTGCATTCGCGGCGGCTGAAACGCGATAGCCCTGACGTTGAAAGAACCGACACGCCGGTTCCAAAAAATCCGGCTCATCATCGACCAGGAGCAAATCGATCGGTTCTAATAGTGGAGCAATGGGCATAGTGGCGGGTGTTTTCGATCAATGGAAACGATCACGGAGTACGGCACGGGCTTAGATTCGAGCGAAAAATAGCGGTTAACCGGATCCTAACTGCAAACTCGATGCCGTTTTTTCCAGGAAAGTGATTATGGCCGAAATCCAACGATCATTGCTGGTTCGCCTTGCCCGAGCGCAACTTTATGTCACACTTTAACCTGAACAGCACACGTGCACAGGTGGGCCGTTTGGCGGATTGAACATGGAAAAACGTGCGACAATAAGTATTTCTGCCAGTTGCAAAATGGTAATTCCCATCACGAATGACGCCAACAAACAATTCAAGACCGGCAGACGTACCCGAATTCAAAGGAAATCCGGATTGAACCGAATTCCAGCGAATTCGCCTACGGTTGGGCGCAGACGCGCGCCGAGTGAGTTGCGGATGTTTAGCCATTTCGGTTACTGATGCGACAAATTGTCTCCGTTGTTTGGCACGAGCGTTGCTTTGAGGGTTGGGCCACTGGAAGGTGGTAGGTTTACGATAAACACAAACAGACGGCAAAAAGATGAGTGACGTATCCTTGGCTTCCTCGAGCGAAATCGAGGCTCGGCAAGCTACTAGGGCAACGCAACAGGCAACGATGGAATCGTTCAGTTACAACGATGGAATCGTGCGGATGTTTGTGACGGCCACCATTGTTTGGGGGTTGGTGGCTACCTCAGTGGGCGTGCTGGTGGCTTTACTGCTCGTTCTCCCTGCATTATTTGGTGGTTTGGAGAGTAATGTTAGCGCGTTGTTCTCCTTTGGAAGGCTCCGACCTCTCCATACCAATGCGGCCATTTTCGCTTTTGCTGGCAACGCTATTTTTGCCGCCATTTATTACAGCACGCAACGCTTGTGCAAGTGCCGGATGTGGAGCGACACATTAGGACTGCTTCATTTCTGGGGCTGGCAAGCGATCATCGTAGCGGCCGCAATAACACTGCCCCTCGGGATTACGCAAAGCAAGGAATACGCTGAATTGGAGTGGCCAATCGACTTGGCGATCGCGGTCGTATGGCTTGCCTTCTTCGGTGGCAATTTCTTTATGACGTTATGGAACCGGCGCGAACGGCACATGTATGTCGCATTGTGGTTCTACATTGCGACGATCGTGACGGTGACTGTCCTGCACGTGTTTAATAACCTAGTGGTGCCGGTGGGACTTGGAAAAAGTTACTCAGTTTACGCAGGTGTTCAAGACGCGTTGATGCAATGGTGGTATGGTCACAATGCAGTGGCCTTCTTTTTGACCACACCTTTCCTAGGGTTGATGTATTACTTTTTGCCGAAGGCAGCAGAGCGACCGGTTTTTAGTTACAAGCTCAGTATTATCCACTTTTGGTCTTTGGTCTTTCTTTATATTTGGGCTGGCCCGCATCACCTTCACTACACTGCCTTGCCTGAGTGGGCTAGCACGTTTGGGATGCTGTTCAGCGTTATGCTTTGGATGCCGTCGTGGGGCGGGATGATCAATGGATTGCTAACGCTACGAGGAGCATGGCACAAAGTCACGTCCGATCCCGTGCTCAAGTTCTTTGTAGTCGGTATCACCTTCTATGGAATGGCGACTTTTGAAGGTCCGCTATTGTCCGTCAAGAGTGTGAATGCTCTATCCCACTATACGGACTGGACGATCGCACATGTGCACTCGGGGGCGCTCGGTTGGAACGGGTTCATGACCTTTGGAATGATTTACTGGTTGTTGCCTCGGCTGTATCAGACCAAGCTGTGGAGCAAGTCGATGGCGGAGTGGCACTTTTGGATTGGAACGATGGGGATTTTGCTTTACATCGTGCCGATCTATGCAGCCGGGATAACACAGGGGTTGATGTGGCGAGCGATGGACGACCTTGGACGGATGCAATACCCCAACTTTGTAGAAACGGTTCAGTCGATTGTTCCGTTTTGGTGGGCCCGTGTCTTCGGAGGTGGGCTTTACGTAGCAGGGGTCGTGATGCTTGCCATCAATGCGACCATGACTTGGCTCAACCGACCTAGCAAGTACGAAGAGCCAGTCTACACAGCGCCGCGATTGCTGCGAAATTATCAGGATGCGCCGATTCCAAAAAGCAAGCTAGAAGGAGTCCCGGTTCTTGAGGCTGCCGCCACGATTGATCGTGTGGTGAAGATGGATTGGCACCGAAGATGGGAACGACTGCCCTTGCTTTTTACCGTGCTAACTACTTTGGCGGTGATTGTAGCGAGTCTGTTTGAAATCATCCCGACTTTTTTGATCCGAAGCAATGTCCCGACCATTGCCAGTGTGAAGCCTTATACACCGTTGGAGCTTGCCGGTCGGGACATCTACGTGAGCGAAGGCTGTTACAACTGCCATTCACAAATGATTCGTCCGATGATTGCGGAGACACAGCGTTACGGCGTGTATAGCAAGGCCGGCGAGTTCATTTATGATCGGCCGTTCCAATGGGGCTCGCGCCGTATCGGACCGGACTTAGCTCGTGAAGGTGGTCGCCAGAGCAGCTTCTGGCATTGGGAACATTTTAATAACCCAGCAGAACGTTCGCCCGGCTCCGTGATGCCCAGCTATCGGCATCTGCTTGTCGAACGCTTGAATTTTGGCGAAATCCAGAAACGCATCCGAGCGGTTCACTTTCTTGGAGCGCCATACGACAAAGAGTTAACCGAAGCAGAAGCGATGGCTCATAAACAAGCCGAAGCGGTGGCGGCCGAAATCCTCGCACAAGGAGGTAAAGTGGACTTCGAAGGGAAACTGATCAAAGACTCGACCGCAATTGCCTTGATCGCATACTTACAGAGAGTCGGCAAGGATTTGTTCCGCGTCGACACACCAGCGGCTCCCGTTGCCGAGACGCCGGTAGCAAGTGCCGATGCAGCTGCCTCTGGTGGCGATGCACTCGCTCCACCGGTAGCCAAATAGCCAACTCACACTAGAAAGATAAAGATAAATCGTGTTAAAAGACGTTGTTTCCAAACTGGACTACTCCAATTTTGAAGAGATCGCGTTGGTGATCTTTGGGCTTTGTTTCTTAGCGATCGTTTGGGGGGCATTTCGTTTGAACCGGGAGAGCACAGCACGATTCAGCAGGATACCAATCGAAGACACGGTAGTTGATCCCTGGGAAGGAGCCAAGAAATGAATACAGATTCGGCACACAACGAGCCTTCGCTAGGCCATAGTTACGATGGCATTCAAGAGTACGACAATCCACTACCTGGTTGGTGGAAGTGGCTCTTTTGGTTAACCATTGCATTTTGTCCGTTTTACCTCATGTACTTTCATTCCGGCGCAGCGGGTCGCTCTGTCGATGATCAGTACCTAGCAAGTGAAACGGAAAATACAAAAAAGCAGTATGCTGAAATCGGTGACTTGGCTAGCGACCAGCCGACCATGGTGAAATACCTTAAGGAGCCAAAATGGGTTGGAGTCGGCCAGTCGATATTCAAAGCCAATTGTGTTTCTTGCCATGCGGCGGATGGAGGGGGCAATGTCGGACCCAATCTGTGCGACGAGAGCTTCAAGCACATCAAAGGGCTGCCCGACATTCTCAAAGTAATCAACGAAGGGGTTGCGGGTGGCGCGATGCCAGCCTGGGGCAAGCGCTTTTCCCACAAGAACGACGTGGTTTTGGTTTCCGTCTATGTTGCAAGTTTGCGAGGAACCAAGCCAGCCGTCGCCAAAGCCCCGGATGGTAGCCCAATTCCAGCTTGGCCGAGCGAATAATGTCCGATAAACCGAACCCGTTACCTTTGCTGTCCAATGATAGGAGGGGGACCGTGTGTGGTCAATGCTCAGGAGATGGCAAGTGCGCCAGCGTCGATGATCGTTCGGAATCGCTTCTGACACCCAGCGAAAATGTCTTGCCGACGTTGCACAGCGATGGAAGTCGAATCTGGATCATGCCGTCGCTTGCGAAAGGAGTTCTATGGAAACGACGGCGCTGGCTAGCCTATGCGTTGATCGCATTTTTCGTAACACTTCCGCATTTGAGAATTGATGGAAAGCCTTACATACTCCTTGATATCGCCCGTCGACAATTCACCTTCTTCGGTCACACTTTCTACCCAACCGACACGCCATTGGTCGCGTGCTTGATGCTGATGGCGTTCTTTTCCATCATGTTGGTCACAACCGTGGCCGGGCGTGTATGGTGTGGCTGGGGTTGCCCGCAGACAGTCTACCTTGAATTCTTGTTTCGTCCGATCGACCGGTTCTTTTCCAATACGGTTGGGAGAGGTGGGAAGTCACGCAAATCGCTGAACGCTTTGGCAATGTTCGGCAAGTTTTTGGTTTATCTCATTTGTTGCCTCTTCCTGGCGCACACGTTTTTGAGCTATTTCGTTAGCACAGATACTTTGGCTAGATGGATGCAGTCGTCGCCGACGAAGCACCCGACAGCATTTCTCGTCATGGGGGGAGCAACGGCCGGGCTGATGTTCAACTTCCTTTACTTTAGGGAACAGTTCTGCATGATTGCGTGTCCGTATGGTCGATTGCAGTCGGTCATGTTGGATAGAACTTCGTACATTGTTGCGTACGACGGAAAACGGGGTGAGCCGAGGAAAAAAGGAAAGCGTGTACCGGCCACCGACAGCGCGAATGCAAAGTCGAACACAGAGGTGTTAACGCTTGATGCGATGGCCGTTAAAAATGTAGGGGATTGCGTTGACTGTGGCCGTTGCACGGCTGTTTGCCCAACTGGGATCGATATTCGAAACGGATTGCAATTGGAATGCATCCATTGCACACAGTGCATCGACGCCTGCAATCAAGTAATGCAGACCATCGGTAAGCCGACAGGCCTCATTCGGTACTCCACGCAGGACGAATTGGCTGGGAAGCCCTCTAGGATTATTCGGCCACGAACCATTATCTACCCAACCATTATTTTGATTGCTGGCGGTCTTTTTTTGGCGGTCCTTTCAACAAAATTTGCATTCGACACAAGAGTCATGGGTGCACCTGGTGCGCCTTATACGGTGGGAGTCGATCGCCAAGTGCAAAACAATTTTCAAGTAAGGTTGGTCAATCGGAGCCAGAAGGAACAAGTGTACTCAGTGACTGTTTTGGACGAAGAGGTCCTTGCCAAGTGGAGTAGCGGCGATTCGATTCAGCTAACGCCAGGTCAGTCGGTGCTTGTTCCGCTCGAGTTGCACTTTCCGATTCAGAAAACGACTGGCAAAGGTTATGTGGACACAAAACTAACGATGAGCGATACCAGCGGAGCAACGAGACAGATCAACGTGCGGTTGTCAGGGCCACGCTAAAAATTTGGAGTGCTGGGATTCATCCCAGCTTTAAGACACGCGGCGATGGAATAAATACCAATCATAACCCGAAACGTAAGTCTGGGACCTGCGACCTAGTCCCTCGCTTACGCATCGGGTTAGGATGAGCCAAAGAATCGGGAGAGCGAGGCTCCTGCCGAGCTAGCGTCGCAGAGGTTCGGCAGGAGCCTCACCCTCCCGGCCCAGGAATTGACGCCCTGGAATTAGAATTATCGAGCACTAGTTTGAACGAACCCTTGAAATCAAACTCGAATCAATCAAAAAAATGAATACATCACTCCCAACGACGGCTCAACTGGCCAAGCGTGAACGCAACTCCAAGCTTTTTTGGGTTTGCCTCATATGCAGCTTCTTTGCGATGGATTTTACGATCGCCGCCATCGCGATTTCTATGGCAGCAGGCGACCCTTCCTTTCGATCCATTCCTGGTTATGGTGAGCGGGCCGTGGCTTGGGATGTGCGGCGGCAGAGAAAAAAAGACTCGCAAAAGTTAGGTTGGAAATTGGAGGTCCAACGCCTTGAGCCGGGTCGCGATGCGATCGATGTGACGATCTTAGACGCGGACGACGAACCGGTCACCGGTTGTGCAGGCTCGTTGCGATTGTTCCACTACACGCGTGTCGCCGATCAATTTCAATGTGAACTCCACGAAATAGAACTGGGACGCTATCGCGCCAAGATCGACGTGAGCAAACTTGGCCGATGGCACCTTGAGATGGAAATCCATGCGACCGGCGATCGACACTATTGGGATGACCTAACTCTGAACTGGTTTGAGCTCCCGGAGAAAAGCACAGGCATCGTGGAATGATAGCTGTGGAGCTGTTGGCAGCAACTTTGTTCTCATCGTTCGTAGGTTCGATGCATTGCGTTGGAATGTGCACTCCGTTTGCCATTTTGGCAATGGGGCCGTCGACCGGAGTTCAGAAGTATCGATGGTTGCGAATGAGTTCGTACCATCTAGGTCGTTTGGCGACGTATACCTTGATGGGAATTGGCGTCGCAATTCTGAGTTCGGGGCTGCAGTTCTTTGCCGGCGGCAAACAAGCAGTGCACGTTGTTGGCTGGGGGGTCGGTATCGCCATGATTATCCTGGGGACGCTTCGGATGTTCGCAACTTTTTCATGGCGCATACCCGTAAGGCACTCTCGATGGTCGCAGCGATGGACGGCTGCGATAGTGAAGTTGCGGCGAGCGTATTCGGGAGGTCCCGTCTGGCTAGGTGCCTTCTTGTGGGGGCTGACGAGCACGCTGCTCCCATGCGGTTGGCTCTATCTGTTTGTATTGGCCGCTGCCGCAGCTCCCAATGCCGCTATGACGATCGCTATGATGGTTGCCTTTTGGATTGGCACGCTTCCGCTGCTGTCCGTCGCTGCTTGGGGCTGGTCGTCCATAAGTCCACGATGGCAAGTTCTCGCACAACCTTTTGCTGCCGGCTGCATCATCAGCTTTGGCGCATTCATCTTGGTGCAACGCAGCTTGGTCGATTTGAGTTCTATGAACCATTCTCCACCTGCCTTGCGAGGATTGCCCGATGCGGATGGATCTCTTTCGGCAGCGCGTTCGCCCTCGGAGACTTCACTCGAGATGGTGCGACGAGCTTTGACTACAACGCTTCCATGTTGTCGAGGGGACGATGACGAAAGCCCTTGAAACGCCAAAGAACGTGGTTCGAACTTCGCTGCCATGCTTGCACTGCGGACTGCCGACGTTTTGTCATCAGGATGAGTCGAGGGTCTTCTGCTGTAATGGTTGCATGGGGGCCTATTCGCTCATCCATGAGCTCGGTCTCGAGGACTTTTATTCGTTGAGAGCAGGGCGATTGCCAAACGGCTTCGAAGCCGGGGCAATCGACGGATCGCGTTCCGCGATCTTGGAGGATCTGAACGCGGCAGGTGTAGAGGTTCACTCCATGACGGATGGCTTGTGTTCAGTGCGATTGGCAGTGGACGGACTTCACTGTGCCGCATGCACATGGTTGATTGAGCGGATGCAGCCTACGATTCCGGGGCTGCAAAGCGCCCAAGTACGAATGAGCGATCAAACCATTGAACTCATCTACGACCCCAGACGCACTCAGCCGGTAAACGTCGCCAAGAAATTGGCTAAGCTGGGCTATTCGCTTTCACCATGGACAGTCGATAGCCAAGACGAACAAGGATTCTTGCAACAGCAGCGAGAACATTGGATGGGGATTGCTTTAGCGGTTTTCTTTGCTGCCAATGCGATGTGGATTGGGGTCGCGCTTTATGCGGGCGAATCGACGGGTATCTCGGCAGGGCACGAGTACTTTTTGAGGTGGGTAGGCACTGTACTCGCCGTGTTTGCGGCCATTTTGCCCGGTCGCATCTTTTTTCAAACTGCCTGGCAGGCCATCCGGACACGCACGCCGCACGTGGATATCCCGGTTGCTCTTTCGCTATTGATGGGGGTGGTCGGCTCGGTGATCGGTGCAGCGCGGGGAGTTGGACATATCTATTTTGACTCGCTTGCTTCGTTGATATTGCTGTTGCGGATGGGTCGGTACATTCAATTTCGAGCTCAATATCGAACCAGCCTTTCACTGGCTCGGTTGTTGCGTTGGAATACTGTCACGGCCACGCGACTTGAATCCGATGGCTCTAAAAAAGTCGTACCCGCAAGTCGGTTGCAATTGGGCGACACGATTGAAGTTCGACCGGGGGAAACGATTCCCGCTGATGGAATCGTGACCCATGGCGACAGTTGCGTCGACACTTCGCTGCTCAACGGCGAATTTGCACCTGCGTCTATTTTTGTCGGGGACCTGGCAGTGGGCGGAACCGTCAACATACTGGCTCCATTGACGCTTGCCGTTACCGCCGCAGGTTCCAGCAGCCGAGTTGGGCGACTGATGGAATTGGTTCGCAATGCGTCCACGCACCGAACGCCCGCGATTACGGCCGCAACTCGAGTGAGTCAATGGTTTGTGATCGTCGTGCTATTGCTCGCGGTGGTGACTTGGTCGGCGTGGTGTTTTGTGTCGAGTGCTGGGATTGCAACCCAGCACACCATGGCCTTGCTAACGATCGCGTGTCCGTGCGCGTTGGCTCTGGCGGCACCGCTAGTACTCACGGTCGCTTTGGGACGGGCGGCAAATCGACAGATTTGGATTCGAGACGGCAATTGCCTCGAGCGATTGGCTAGGCCAGGGACGCTGTGGTTGGACAAGACCGGCACTTTGACTTTCGGACGCATGAGTGTGATCGATTGGCACGGCGACGACGAGGCAATTCCCTATGCGGCGGCTTTGGAACAATCGATCCACCATCCCATCGCAAAAGCCATTTGCGAGTTTGCCATTCCTGAGCAAGGGCAATTGCCACTGGCCACCAAGATAGATCATCGACGGGGCAAAGGTGCAAAGGGCTTGGTGGAGGGTGTGCCAGTCGTAGTCGGCAACGAAGCTTGGCTGAAGGAACAGGGAATTACGTTTTCCGCCGAATGGCTTGAATTGCAATCCACGGTTCTTTCCCAGAATCATCCCTTGGTTTGGGTTGCGATCAACGGGACCGTTCGTGGAATGTTTGAAATGGGTGATCCATTGCGGGACGATGCGGTCGAGACACTTCGATTTCTTTCCGCCAAGGGTTGGGAATTGGGGATCCTTTCGGGAGATCGACAGGAGATTGTTGATTCCGTAGCGGCATTATTGCGAGCCGAGGGAATTGTATTGAATCTCGCATTAGGCCAGCAGAGTCCAGAGGACAAGTTGGAGAGGATCCGACGCAGCAAAGCGGAAAGCGGTCGTCCATGTGTGATGGTGGGGGATGGAGTGAACGACGCCGCTGCGTTAGCGATGGCAGATGTCGGAATTGCGATTCGTGGCGGAAGCGAACAAGCACTTTATGCTGCCCCCATATTCATCGGAAATGGCCGACTAGCCTCGGTCGCGGAACTGATCACCGCCTCGACCCGCGTCGTTCGCGGAATTCGTCGATGCTTTGTTGCATCATTGATCTACAATGCAGTAACGATGACGCTTGCAATCACGGGCTTGATACACCCTTTGATGGCAGCGGTGTTGATGCCAATCAGCGGTCTAACTGTGCTGGCGATGGCCAAGTCGACCCAAGCTTTTGCCGGAACGAGGTCAAGATGAGTGTCCTATACGTTGCGTTGCCAGTCGCTTTGCTACTGGGAGGTTCCGCACTTGTGGCCTGTTTGTTTTGCATCCGAAGTGGTCAGTACGATGACTTAGAAACCCCTTCGGTGAAATTACTCAATGACGAACTAAAGCAATGATACGTCGATTGAAGTCTTGCCCAATTGCTGCTGACCCGCAGAACGAGAATCCCGCGGGCTTGTCCCGCGGAAGTTTAGGTTTCTCAATGCACCTAGGTAGAAGCCGAACAATCCACCGGGCAAATCGTCCTCGATCGGGTTCTTCGACCTGGTTGGCGAACCTGGACCACAAGGTGAAGCGTTAGGATGAACGAAACTTTTCCCGAAGGTGCATCGTTGATTGATGAGCATACCCAGGATGCAGCCGTACTGGCCGCCATTTTGAATACCGCCGTCGATGCAATCGTGACGATCGATGATCGCGGTGTCGTCTTGCATGTGAATCGTTCGTTTCAAAGACTCTTCGGTTTCACGCCAGAGGAGGTTGTTGGCAAGAACATTTCGATGCTTATGCCCGAGCCGGATCAATCTGCGCATGAAGGCTACTTGAAGCGGTACAAAGAAACGGGCAAGGCTGCGATTATTGGAGTTGGACGGCAAGTACTCGGTAAAAGGAAAGATGGCTCATTGATTCCGGTGGATCTAGCGGTGAGTGAAGTGAAAATCGGAGAGAGAACGATATTTGCTGGGATTATGCGAGACATGACCGAACGTCAGCAGACCGAAGCGGAACTGCGTACGGCGCAACAAAAACTGATCCAAAGCGAGCGATTGGCGGCGATCGGGCAAATGATGACAGGCTTAGCACATGAGAGCCGCAATGCTCTTCAGCGTTCGCGAGCATGTCTGGACATGCTGAGTCTTGATCTCGAGTTCGCTCCAGAACAACAGGACTTGGTTCGACGATCGCGATCTGCCCTTGTGGAATTGCAAACGCTTTACGAAGAGGTTCGCAACTACGCGTCACCGATCCAACTGGAGCGCTCGCGGCAGAACATTCAGCGACTATGCAACGAAACCTGGGGGAATCTGTTAGACCAGTGGCGAACCTTACGCGTGCAATTGGTGTTGCGATGTGATCCTTGTCCGGATGTCCATTGCGACAGACATCGCATTGTGCAAGTCATTCGCAATATCCTCGAAAACGCTTTATCGGTTGCTCCAAGCAACAGCAAGATATTCGTTGATTGCTGCATGATACAGGGAGAGTCAGGACCACGCGTTCAAGTTCGCATCGCCGATCAAGGTTCGGGGCTGAATGAGGAACAACGATCGAGGATTTTCGAACCTTTTTATACGACCAAGACCAAGGGCACAGGCTTAGGGATGGCCATTTGCCAGCGAATTATTGAAGCACACGGTGGTCAAATATTCGTAGCCGAACCGTCGTCCAATGAAGACAAACGCGGGGCCGAGATAGTCTTTGATCTGCCAGCAATTTAGGCTCAAACCTTCGCGACCGCACTTCGTAGATCGTGATTCGGTAGGCTCGCTCAATGCAATGGTTGCGGAAATCTTAGTCATTCTATAGTCCCAACGAACAAATGAACGAATTGCACACAGCAATCTATCGCGACACAACAAATCAGATCAGATCAGCTATCGTCTGGGTGCAAGGGATCGTCGGGGTCGAAAAAGAAATCGCCGAGCCCCATCGGCAAAGTGTTTCCCCCAACTGCTTTTTGCTTTCGTTTTGCAGCTGCCGCAAGATCGAGCGCCTCGTCCCCCAAACAAGCTTGCAACGCCTCGCGCCATGCGTGGTCCTTGGCTACCGGATGATTCGTTTTTTGAGACAACCGCTTAATCGCATAACGCAATACATTGATTCCATCGCGAGCCGAGAAATCCAACTTCAACGAATGGGCGTGCTGCAAAAAGTCGACCGTCATCGCTAAGACATCCGATTCGGCGAATGGTAGATGATACTTGAGGATCTCCAGTTCGTCTTTTCGATTCGGAAACCCAACTTGAAGCGTCGGCTGCAATCGGCTCAAAATGTAATCGGGGATTTCGTAAGTCGAATCATCTTGATTCATGGTAACCGCACATCGAAATTCCCGGTGAGCACCCACAGTAATCCCTGCAACGATCGACTCGACGTAGCGACGTTGATCCAAGAGAGGCGCCAATGAAGCCCAGGACTTTTCGTTCATGCGATTGCCTTCGTCGAGAACGCAAACTGCCCCTCGAATCATGGCTGTCACCAGGGGCGAAGCGTGGTAGGCGATTTTGCCGTTGCTCGAAAGCACTGGCGTTACGAGCAAGTCCTCGGGCCGCGTGTCGGCGGTGCATTGGTAGATATAGAGCTCTTGTCGACGAGCGGCGGCGGCGGCCATGGCCAAGGCTGTCTTTCCTACTCCAGGAACTCCCACCAACCTGGGCGTCAATGGCAAATCCACTGCGTCGACCGTGAGCCAGCACGCGGCAAGCTGACGCAAGGGCTCTTCCTGTCCAATCCATTTTGCTGTGTTCGAAACTGGATTGCCAAGAGTTAGCGTCACCCCCTCAATGGTAACCGTCTCGCTCATTAGGTGCTCTCTCTGAATGGAATTAGGATGGTTGCGTAGGCAAGCGTCATTATTACCGCAGCCGAACTCGTGAAAATTCAGTGCATACCAGAATTTCTACGCATACAGGTACTTTAATGGCGCTTTGGTTCGGGCATTTTACCAAGTGTCTGCGAAAACGGAGACGCAAGCGTGGTAAGTGATGCAAATGTTTCTAGCGACTCCCACACCCTTCGTAAACTCTAGACGAGCCACATGACCTGCCATAAATCTCCATGTTGAAGTTGACCAACAGAAATGCAGGCAATTTGTGTTAAGTTATGCGGGTTTTAACGCTTCTTCGCATTTCTTTTTTAATTTCTCTTTGACATTTGCCAAATCGTTCAAGTTGATTCTTCAATCTCGGATCGGGCGTGGATAAATTGAGTCTGTTAACGATTTCTTGATTCTCACCCACGTAAGGCGGTCATGTCGCAATTGCCGATGCCGATGGAAAGTGAAGTGGAGTTGCTTTTACGCAATGCCCAACTTCGCGACGAACTCGAACCCTATTTGGATGAAGCCGTCGACCTGGTTTCGATTCGACACATGTCACTCGTCGAAGAGAACGAATTCCTGGCCTCTATCCTCGCCTGGGAACGCGCACCGACTCTCCCCATTAGCCAATGGTTTGAGCCGGAATTAAAACTGCCGAAACCAGAAACGCTAACCGATGTTGAGCTAACCTCCCTCCTTTGGCAAACGATTCAGCAGCTCTACAACCAGCGGATTGTTCTGGCACTAACCGACCACCTTAGCGATCGACAGCTCTACTGCTTGATCGTGCGAGATATTTTACCCGCCTATGAAAAACGCATTGCGGAGCAACGCAATTTTCTTCATTGGCATTGCTTGCAAGACAACGACATGGAAGGATGGCTCAAGTACTATGCAACGGACGCGGAACGAGACCAATGGCGCGAAGAAAACGGTACCGAACCGCCCGAGCCGCAATCGCCACCCTATCCGCGTAAAATGCCTCGCAAACCAAGTAATATGAGCTAATGCAAGAACTCAGACCCGTTACGGTCCACCGACATTTCACGGAACAGACACCGGGAAGTGTCCTCTATCGCTGTGGAAATACCGTTGTGCTTTGCACAGCTAGCCTCGAGAAAAAAGTTCCGGACTGGATGGCCGGCCGAGGCAAAGGCTGGATCACCGCCGAATACAACATGTTGCCGGGAAGCACGTCCCCCCGCAAGGCCCGCGAACGCGCTGGCAAAGTCGACGGACGCACAACCGAAATTCAACGATTGATCGGTCGGTCGTTCCGGGCAGTAGCTGACCTCGACAAACTCGGCGAACGCTCACTCACCATCGACTGCGATGTCTTGCAAGCCGATGGTGGGACTCGAACTGCCGCTATTACGGGCGGTTTCATCGCCTTGGTCGACGCGGTGAATTCCGTCTTTCGTGGAGTCCCCGCAAATGAATATCCTCTCCGCGGCAGTGTTGCTGCGGTCAGTGTCGGCATCGTCGACGGATTGCCAACGCTCGATCTGGATTACGAACGCGACGTCCGGGCTGATGTCGATATGAACGTGGTTATGACCGGTGGTGGAAAGTTTATCGAGATCCAAGGGACCGGTGAGGAAGCCACCTTCGACGATGACGAACTTGCCGCCCTCGTGAAACTGGCCAAGCAAGGCATCGCGCAACTAAGCGAGATTCAAAAAACATCGCTTGGTAGCGATTGGCCTTGGCTGTAGCTCGAAGATCCGTGTCTTAGTCGGGCCGAGTACACGAGCTACTGACGAATGGTTCTAAGGCGAGTGGCAGATTACAGTATGCCAACCCGAAGCGTGAGCGAGGGACAATTTCGCAAGTCCCTCGCTTACGTATCGGGTAATGATTGATAGTTTTCACATCGCCGCTCGCCTAAATGCGATCCATTTCCATTCTGTGATGCATCTCAGTAACCATTCCAATGGACCCAGTCGAAAAAACCGCAGCCAGGCTTTCATCGCGAGCAGCAACAATACATAGACACCTATGCAATTAAAGATGCCCATGGCTGGCCCAATTTTGCCATACCAAGCGAAGCCGTAACTGTTGAATAACAACCCCATGACGACGGATTCGCCAATGTAAAGCGTTAGCGTCGAGCGACCCTCTCCTGCGAGATACTTCGCCCAACGAGCACCAGTTGGATGGGTTAAGAACGTGGCTGCGACCGAAAGATACACCAAACTCAACATCGGCGTGAACAAGGCTCGTCCACCTAGGCCAAGCATCCGGAGAGTTGCATCCGCCCTCTCATCCGCGAGCCTTCCTAACCATGGATACGCAAGGTTTCCTGCGATCGCGGGTAGCCAGAACGCGACCAGCAAGAATCTCGCAACTACGCGAAGACCATCCATCCCGGATCCCTCATGATGCTTTGCGGATGCCAAGCCGACCAAGAACATTCCGAATACCTGCGGCATGAAGAGAAGTGGCGTAATCAAATATAGTCCAACCAGGGTCTCGACTCGAAACAAAAAGATCTCACCAAACGTCCCTTGCGTATGAATTCGCAATGTCTCTTGGAAAACGTCCAACGTCTCGGCACGGGGAACGGGTAAAAATCCAAGAGACAAGTGCCCCAATAACGAAATCATCCACATCCAGCTGGCAACCACAACCAATCGGTTCGGCGACCAATGCCGGACCCAAAACAAGGGTATGCCTAAGAGCGCATAAGTCACCAAGATGTCGCCAACGAACAAAAAGCAGGCATGCAATAATCCGATCACGAGCAAACCGAATAGCCTGCGGAAAAATCGAAATCGGCACTGGGAAATATCCGCTGTCCGCAATTGCGAGTAAAATCCCCAACCGAAAAGAAAGGAAAAAATCAGGATGAATTTGCCATCGCATACGGCCTCAGTCAAGAACTGAGCCCATTGATCCCATCGGCCAGGGAAGGCCAGATCGATATACGCCCCGAACGAACCATCTGGCATCGCAAAGAAGGAAAAGTTGACAAAGAGAATGCCAAGCAATGCGATCCCTCGCAACGCATCGAGTGCTTCGATTCGCGGGGTTTTGCCTGTCGGCGTATCGCCATTGTCAGGCAAGGATTTCGCCTGCAAGCCACTCATTGCGTCCCCTCGTCGATCAGTTTCAACAGCCGTTCTCGGACCATTTTGCTTTCTTTAGCGGTTGCGCCACCGAAGACGCGTTCTGTCCAAATGGAATCAGCAGCCAACCGGACTACCATGGCGGTTGCCGGATCGATCCCGTCGGCTGCAGCTAGCCTCCGCCATTGGGAAGCGTAACGACGGTAAGGCTCCGCTCTCGAATCCTGGCTGGTCAAGATGGCCAGCATAGCACCAGCGACTCGGTCCTCCGATGAGATCTTGCCCGCCGTTAGCTCGACGTAGGCTCTTAGCCATCTACCACCTCCGTGCCCTTTGGACGACCGATCCGAAATTGCCTTGTCGAAGCAGGCAAGCAAGTATTCGAGCGTAGCTACGAATAACTGGTCTTTGGAAGGGAAATGGTACTGCACACCACCTTTGGTCGCCCCAATCGCTTTTGCCAGCGCGTCGATTGTCAACGCATCGATTCCTTTGGATGCCACGAGTGACACGGCGGCACGAAGCATCAATTCTTTGCGGCTTGGCCTCTTCTTAATATTTACCATACGTATGGTATAGTTATTGAGTCGGTCTTTTGTCAAGCCCCGTGACTGAAACCGGGGAAGAATCCCAGTTCCTTATTTGAGAACGGCGATCAGCTAACGATTTCACTGATGTCGATGAGATAAACCTGTCGCCCACCCTCATGCGACGAATCAAAAACTACTTTTTTCCCATCGCGACTGGCGCACGGGTGATTATCGCATCGCCATTCACCTCGATGCGTTAGGGGCGCGAGGAAGTGGCCAAGCGGCACGCGTCGGTCGGTTGGAATGTGATAAAGATAGGGATGCTGAAGCATGTTCGCATCGGGGTACGTATCATTGAGCACCCACTGATTATTGGTTCCCGGCACGTAAGTATTGTGGCCATTGGCCGTCATGACATCGAGTCCTACCACTTCTACTTTCTCACTCTTGTCCTCGTAAAGGTAAAACCGATCTCGGTGTGATGGATGCCAAGCCCAGGCAAAGACATGGTTTGAATCGCGCCAAACGAAATGGGATGTTCCGCCCCATGGATCGAGTACATGCACGTCGGAGCCATCGAAGTTCATGGTGAGCGCACGCGTATAAAACGCAGACTTGTCGCCTGTCGCATGCCATCGATGCAAAAAGAAGAGGCGCGACCCGTCGGTGTTGCAGAGCAAGTGGTTGAACCAGTGCTTTGACGCTGGTTTGAAGTTAGCGTCCTCGCGTCCCGTAAACGGAATTTTTGCGGCATCCGCAAAAGAGAAGATGAGCGATTGAACGCCCGACTGCATGTCCATCCGCCAGATGCCTGCGTTGTCTGGAGCAAGGACGTCTTTGTTGGGGTCTGGCACCCCTGCATATCCGTAGCCTGGACGCGTATCATTCAAGCGTCGGAAATCTGGAGCAAAGCCAACCTTGCCGTCATGGCTAAGGCAATAGAACGGATTCGGTAACGTGCGCTTGTGTCCCGTCTTGATGTCCAGAACATGAGAGACGAACTGACCTTCTCGACGGTCGTTCCATGCAACTTCGCTTTCTGTGCCAGGTACCCATTGCAGCATGCAACCCTGTTGCCAATTCCATGCCGACGTGCGCCCCAATTCAGTCCATTTATCTTTGTCCTCGGTATCAATGAACCCAATGTTGATCGAGTCTTCGGGCAACGGGGAACGACCATTGAAATCCACTTCATTGGCGAGCACGAGGCGGTTCGTCGTGTCGAACAGCAGTTTGTCGTAGTAACCTCGCCAATGGAACTTGGGGCCACGCGTGATTGCACGAACGGGTGGCAATGGTTCATTGGACGAACTGCCAGCCGACACTTTCATTGCCAATCCTGCGGGAAGCAAAATGGCGAGCTGTTCTAAAAAACGACGTCTCAAGTGATTTGTAGGCATGGGTTGTTTTCCTCGGGACTGCGTGACCATTGCATTGCGCCTTGTAAACATGATCATAGTGGTTTCGACATGCAAATTCACTGGGCGGGAGGGTGAGGCGGGTGAGGCTCCTGCCGAACCAAAGCTGGGCGGGAGGGTAAGGCTCCTGCCGAACCAACGCGGCGCAAAGCTCGGCAGGAGCCTCGCCGCCTCGCCCTCCCGTTTTTCGCACCTTCGCCCGCCCGTTTCCGCCCGCCTCGCCCCACCGTTTCCGCACCTTCGTTTGTCCATTGGGCAAAGCGCCAGGACGCTGCGTCTCATAGCAGGAGTTGATGATTGTGTTAAGCCCAATTGTCGTTATTGTGACTTAGTTTTGGCCTGTTCTTTCATTGCTATAAGCGATAATTTCGCCTTGCCAAGGAATGGCTAGTTCGACGAAACTAGTGGACTTGGCTTTTGCGGATCTACTACCCTGGACGGAACAAAACGGCATGACGAACCTGGCACAACTGGACCCTCCCAAGGCGACCGGATTGATTGTCCATATACTCGAAGCAATTGCTCTTTTAGAAAAGAAAATACGACCGCAACAGCTATTAATGGCTCGCTATTACACCGCGCAAGACCAACCGCGACTCAAGAAAGGCGAAAGTAGCCTTCAATGGGATTTCGAATTGCAAGGGGTCGCACCCGTCCGCGGGCAATTCAACACTAGCATTCTGTTTGAATTGGATACCAAGCAACTCGGGAACCTCATGGATCCGAACGGGGGGCGAGTTATCCGCCAGCTCAACGCCCAGTGCAGCTGCGTAGAAACCGTAAAACCTTGCGTTCACCAAATTCATTGCTTGCATTACATACGGCGGCAATTGAGCGGAAAATCGGCCGAAGATGCCATTCAATGGATGCAGAGCTGTGTCACCGATGGACGCCATGCTGGACGAAAACTCATTGAATCGCTCGGCTATCTCAAAGATGCTCCCGTTGCGCCGGACACACCGGCTGATGAGATGGAACGCGATCGCCTCATGCGGATCCAGTGGCGATTGTCCTTCTCCAATAGCACTGTCAAAGTCAACGCCTACCTTCAAACGATGCGCAAAAAAGGTGGCTGGAACAAAGGACGTCATCTCAAGGACGGGCTGGATACTGTTGAGGAAGCGGCCCTAGTTCATCCATCGGACCGAATGCTGATCTTGTTGCTGCAGTCCGCCGAAGAGTCTTATCGAGGTCAAACACCTCGTATCGTTCGCGAATGCTTAAAGCTACTCCAAGACCACCCGCACTTGACATTGGATGACGAACTTCAAACGCCCATCCGAATCAAAGAATGCCCGATCGAAGTTCGCATCGACGAAGTCGAGGACATCTACAAGCCGAGTATCTATCAGGGCGAAGTTCAAATTGTTTCCTTGCGAGACAATCCTGATTACTTCATGGGAACGATCAACAATCACGAAACCATGATGCTGCGATTGGATCGGGATCAGCGCAGCATTTGGGTCAGCAGCATCGACAATCGCATGAAACGATTGATCGAAGACCTGCACGCAGCGGAGCGTCGCGAGGCGGTGCTAGACCAAGAGACTGCCGAACAATTCGCTGACTTAGTGGCGGCCGCCGCCGATCCCAAGTGGATTCAAATCAATCTGCCGGAACGCCTGGCCGGTCCAGAGCAGCCTTTAGAACCCAACATCGAAGTCCATCTGTCTCCGTTTGGCAAGGAAAGCTTGCTCGTCGGTTTAAGAGTGGCTTGCGATGTCGTGGCCGATCAACCGGTACCAGGTATGGAGCCGGATCGCCTGCGGGTTGCCACACCAGCTGGTCGATTCCAACTCTTGCGGGCACTCGAAGAGGAATCCATTCGAGCCGACGAGATTGCTGGCGCATTGGAACTTGGGCAATTGCTTTACGAGAGTCCTTACACCTGGATCGCAGAGAATCCAGACCTAGCGCTCGACTTGCTCCAACGCATTCAATCGTTGGGTGAAAACGCTCCAACGGTCTGCTGGCCCAAAAGCCAGCCGATGAAGATCATCGGTGAAATCACACCGCAGCGACTCCAAGTTCGCTTGACGAGCCAACGCGATTGGTTCGGAGTCGAAGGGGTGGCAAGACTCGAGGGGCTTGAGATTCCATTGGCGGAACTGCTAACTGCGTTGCGCGGTGGCCGCAGGTTTGTACCGCTCGGGGATGGCCAGTTCGCCATGATCTCGGAGCAATTGCGTCAGCGGCTTAACAGTATTCAAGACGTTTCGCAAAGTGACTCTGGAGCTATCCGTGTTTCAAGAGCCGCGACGGCTGTCGTCGAAGAAGCCCTTGGTAGCGACATCAGTTATGAGTCTGATATGTCCTGGCGTGATGCGCTAGATCGACTGGCTGGCGCCAGGGTTCTTAAACCAGTTGTGCCTTCGAATTTGAATGCCGAACTTCGCGATTACCAAAAGACTGGTTACGCTTGGCTCGCCAAGTTAGCGCATTGGGGCATCGGTGGATGCTTAGCGGACGACATGGGTCTGGGTAAAACCGTTCAAGCCCTGGGGGTACTGCTGGACCGAGCCAACAAAGGTGCAGCCTTGATCATTGCTCCGACTAGCGTTGGGGTCAATTGGCAGCGAGAAACAGAGAAATTCGCCCCGTCGCTCAAAGCCAAACTATATCGCGAGCATGACCGACAGACGCTTGTCGACTCCGCTGGCCCAGGTGATTTGATTATTACGAGTTATCAGTTGCTACAACGCGACGTCGATCGTTTCACGGCGAGATCCTGGCACACGTTGGTATTGGATGAGGCTCAATTCATCAAGAACTTCCAGACCAAGACTGCACAAGCTGTTCGACAATTGGATGCGGACTGGCGAATCGCC
This sequence comes from Pirellula sp., assembly GCA_031372345.1. Classification (GTDB taxonomy): domain Bacteria; phylum Planctomycetota; class Planctomycetia; order Pirellulales; family Pirellulaceae; genus JBKCUI01. The sequence goes on along the minus strand of JANMLD010000309.1, from coordinate 7,609 downwards.
CTCTCGGGTACTCCGCTAGAAAACCACTTGGGTGAACTTTGGAGTTTGATGCGTACTGTCAGTCCAGGATTGCTTGGTTCCTGGGACCGCTTTCGCAAGAGCTTTGCGGAGCCTATTGAGCGACAAGGGGACAAAGACCGATTGAAGGCCTTGGGACGTGTCGTTCGGCCCTTCATTTTGCGGCGAACCAAAAAAGAAGTATTGTCGGAATTGCCGGATCGCACCGAAGTGGTTCGATTGGCCGAGCTATCTGAGGAAGAACGCCAAAAGTATGACGCGGCCCGCATGGCGGCACTGGCTGAAATCACCAAGCCCGGTGACGGCGAACACGAATCGCAAATGCGCATTCGCGTCTTGGCCTGGCTTACCCGATTGCGTCAGTTGGCCTGCCACCCAGGTTTGGTCGATAAGCGTTGGGACAAATCGTCCGCTAAGCTGGATCTGTTCATGGAGATCGTCGGAGAACTGCGAGAAGGGGAGCACCGAGCGTTGGTCTTTAGCCAATTCGTTCAGCATCTCTTGTTGATCCGTGGCGCGCTCGACAAGCTTGGGATCAAGTATCAGTATCTTGACGGATCGACACCAACAGCCAAGCGACAAGAGGCGGTCGATCGATTCCAAGCGGGTGAAGGGGAGCTATTCTTGATCTCGCTCAAGGCAGGTGGAACGGGTCTTAATCTAACTGCGGCAGATTATGTGATCCACATGGATCCATGGTGGAATCCAGCCGTGGAAGACCAAGCGACCGACCGTGCCCACCGCATTGGTCAGGAGCGAGCAGTGACCGTTTATCGCATCGTTGCCAAGGATACGATCGAACAGCAGATTTTAGCATTGCATGCCGACAAGCGCGAGCTTATCAGCGGGGTTCTAGATGGAGCCGATAGAGCTGGCCGCATGAGCACCGACGAACTGGTATCACTGATCAAATTGAGCCAAGCCGAAAGCTAAGCGGGACCTCCGTTTAGACCCGATCCGAGGGCGGCGGCTTCTTCAATACCCTCGCCTTAGAAAAGCAAAAGGGCTTCGTATATTCCGAGGCACGCATGACCAAGTCTGGCCAGATCGAGTTCGGAATTCAACGACACCCGCACGGCTTACGATGGGCACATGAACAATGCCCCCGAGCTTAGCTCGAGCTTAGCTCGGGGGATGATGACCATATCTCTAGAACGGGTGGTCAGAACCCCAAGCGTAAAGCTGGCAACGTCAAAATATTAAAATTTCTTTGATCGCGAATTTTGTGGCACCGCAATTGCTCTAGCGGATTCTTCGCCGATGCAGGCAAGCGTACTAACCGGTCTAAAAATTACCGCGTAATTTGATTCTCCGTTGAGATTTTGAGATGGTTTATTGTGTGATCGGTTTGCCGCATCATTTATTGCTTTTACTTATAAAAATTGTCCACGGTTTGGAGAAGACAAATGACCAATTCGGACGGGGTACGACGACGAGACTTTCTAAAAGGGGTCGGCGTGGCCGCGGCATCCTCAGGAATGGTCGTAGGTCAGGAAAAAGATCATGTGGCGCCATCGGGGGCCAAAAAGCCGACTTTGCGATCCAAAGTAAAGATCTCGTTGACGTTGAATGGCAAAAAGAAGTCGTTTGATATCGACTCTCGCACCACATTGATCGATTTGCTTCGTGAAAACGAACGAATGACTGGGACTAAAAAGGGCTGTGACCATGGTGCTTGTGGTGCATGCACAGTACACGTCAACGGGAAACGCGTTTTGTCGTGTTTGACGCTTGCCGCAACGATCGATGGTGAGCAGGTCGTGACAATCGAAGGCATTTCTGATGGCGAGAGTTTGCATCCGCTTCAAAATGCATTTCTTCGCTGTGACGCATATCAGTGCGGTTACTGCACACCTGGCCAAATCATGTCAGGCATTGCTTGTATCGACGAAGGACACGCGGCGAAATCATCCGAAGAAGCACGCGAGTGGATGAGCGGAAACCTTTGCCGTTGTAGTGCTTATCCCAATATTCTCGCGGCCGTTCGACAAACGGCTGGTGCGGAACCAATCAGCGATCCAGCGATTGGCAATTCCCGCGTGACAAAGGAGACGCTGACATGATTCCATTCACCTACGAAGAACCGCAATCGCTTGCGACAGCCTGCTCGAAAATCGACCATAGTGACACAATGGCGATAGCTGGCGGTACGACCATGGTCGATTTGATGAAGTTGAATGTGTTGACGCCCAAGTCAGTCATTCACGTCCGCAAGGTTTTGTCGTCAACAGTAGAGGCTCGCGACAACCAGCTAGTGATCGGGGCGGCGTGCACGATGGCGAATTTGGCTGATCATCCCCTCGTCAACGGGAAGCTGCCGGTTGTTCGCCAATCGCTAATCCTCGCCGCTTCGCCTCAAATTCGGAACATGGCATCACTGGGTGGCAACTTGCTGCAACGAACCAGATCGGCGTATTTCCGGCATACGGATATGCCAGTCGAGTATGAAAGCAAGCAAAAATCCAAGTCGGCCAACTCGGATGGTGACGTGTTTGGCGACGGCGTTGAGACTTCGCTGCTTGCCATACTTGGAAACAACGGCAAGCTCGTCGGCATGTACCCAGGCGACTTTGCGGTGACCTTCGTTGCATTCGGCGGGCAACTTGTGCTTGCAAGTCCCGATGGCGAACGCACGGTCGCTGCTCGAGATTTCTTTCAGGCGCCCAAAGACTCTTTCCAATACACGACGGCACTCAAACCACACGAAGTGATTAAAGAGTTGCATCTTCCGATGACGGAAACTCTAAAGAACAGTATGTACCTCAAGATCCGCGATCGCAGCAGCTACGCGTTTGCGTTGGCGAGTTGTTCAGTGGGATTGCAGATGAACGGCACTCGTATCTCGGCGGCAAACGTCGGTTTAGGCGGTGTCGCATGTATCCCGTGGCACAGTGTGGAGGCTGAGAAAGCACTCGTTGGCGAGGTTGCGAGCGACGAAACATTTGCGCGCGCAGCCGCCGCCGCACTTGCCGACGCGAATCCGCCAGTCGGGCTGGAATTCAAGGTTCCACTTGCCAAAAACACAATCGTTCGGGCTCTACAGATCGTTCGCGATCAAGGTCCTCTCAACGACGAACAACTTTGGGCCATGCAACACGGAAGAGGATAATCAAATGACCGGATTTGAAGTAATCACGCTTAATGGCCCCGTTGGAAAGTCGATCGTTCGTAGGTCAGGGCACGAGAAGGTGACTGGAACGGCCACATTCACCGCGGAATGGCCAGTCAACGGTTTGCTGCACGCTGTCGCAGTGCCAAGCAATGTCGCCCGCGGCAAAGTGAAGTCGGTCGATACCTCGGTTGCTGAGTCGATGCCCGGCGTGCGTCTCGTGCTGACACAGAAAAACCTACCGAAGTTCACGCGTGTGAAGACGATGAACGAGTCGAAGCAATCGACAAACTATCCTTCACACTTGTTCCCGGCTGCCGAAGACGAAGTATTCTTTGCCGGGCAATACATGGCTGCAGTCGTCGCGGAGTCGTTCGAGGACGCTCGCGATGCCGCGCTTGCTGTGAAAATCGATTACGAAGTTGGCGAGCACGTCACGGATATTGATGTTTCGCCCGCCGACGACCGACCCGACGATCTATTTGGAAGTCCCGCAGTGATCACCAAGGGGGATGCCGAAAAGCAATTCGAATCAGCCAAAGTAAAAATCGATTCGGAATATCCAACGTTCGGCAATCACCACAACCCGATCGAGGCTCACGCGACGATCGCGGAATGGTCGGAGAAAGAGGGAAAGCCATTCCTGACGGTTTACGAAACGTCACAAGGGCTGGCGATGAGTCAGAAAACCTACGCACAACTGTTTGACCTCAGTCCCAATCAAGTTCGTGTAGTGTGCAAGTTTATTGGCGGTGCGTTTGGCAGCAAAGGTGGTATGTGGCCACAAGCCGTGCTGGCGTGCTTATGTGCGAAATCGGTTGGCGCACCCGTCAAAATCGAAGTCACTCGCCGTCAAATGTATGGCGGTACCGGACATCGCACGCCCATGCGACAACGCGTTCAGATCGGTGCTACGCCCGAGGGCAAGATTACATCGATCATTCACTCTGGTGTTGCATCCGTCGCGGTCAAGGATGTCTACGACGAAGCGTTCACGATGCCGACTCGGATAATGTACCAGACGGAATCGTTGCGTTTGGATCAGAAACGCTGTCGCTTGAATTCGCAAATCCCGACCTTTATGCGCGCTCCAGCAGAAACCCCGGGAATGTTTGCGATCGAGTCGGCAATCGATGAATTGGCGTATGAGTTGAAGATGGATCCGATTGAGCTTCGCAGGTTGAACGAGCCTGAAAAAGATTTGCTCGATCGTAAGCCGTTTAGCGGAAGACTCTTGCTCGATTGCCTGAAGCGCGGTGGCGAAACTTTCGGTTGGCAAGCCGGGCACCAAATCCCTCGGCAAAAGAAAGACGGAAACTGGTTGCTCGGACACGGCGTCGCCGCCGCGACTTACCCGGCGTTCTTCTTTCCGACTCAAGCCAAATTGACTTGGAATGCCGACGGACGAGTGTTGATTTCGTGCTGTTCGCAAGAGATGGGTACAGGAACCGCGACCGTGCAGAGCCAATTGGTGGCTGACCTGTTGGGTATCCCGTTCCATCGCGTCTCAATGGATCTCGGCGATACGGACTTGCCACCGGGCGGGATCTCGGGCGGTAGTGCAACAACGGGCAGCCTTGGTGGCGCGCTCCTAGAGAGTATCAAAGATTTGAAATTGAAGCTCATCGAGCTGTTGCCAGTAAACTCGCCGATGCGGAAAGCGGATGCGAACCGAGTTGCGATTCGCAACGGCAAGTTGACGATGAACGGCGGCACCATTGACATCGAAGACCTTTTAACCGAAACGCACAAGCGTTCTGTTACTGGGAGCGGTAAGTTCGCGCCAGCAAAGGATGGTGAGTACGCTGCACACTCCTTCGGCGCGCAATTTGTCGAAGTCGCTGTTGACGAAAAGCTAGGGCTGTTGCGACTGCGTCGTATGCTCGGTTGTTTCGCGTGCGGCACAATATTAAACGCTCGGACCGGACGCAGCCAGTTCATTGGCGGGATGATAATGGGTGTCGGTCACGCGATGCAGGAAGCGACCCATTGGGATCATCGTTATGGACGTATAACCAATGACAATTTAGCCGAGTACCACGTGCCGGTGAACGCGGACATTCCAGACATCGAAATCTTGTGGATCGATACCCCCGACTTCAACGCGTCACCGATTGGGGCTAAGGGTATCGGGGAGATCGGCATCACGGGTGTCGCCGCCGCGATCGCAAATGCTGTGTTCAACGCGACAGGTCGACGAGTTCGCGGGTTGCCTATTACGCCTGCCAGCTTGATGGCGACCGCCTAGTTTCAACGATTCCACACCTCCATAACTGAAGGTCCTTTCATGCAAGACTTACTCGAACAAGCAATCGCAGCGCACGAATCTGGTGAGGCCTGCGTCCTCTGCACAGTCGTTCGTTTGGACGGAAGCGGGTATGGGAGACCTGGTGCGCGACTCTTTTTGTCTGAGTCAGGTGATCGGCTTGGTTTCATTAGCGGCGGATGCTTGGAGAAAGACCTTTGCCGCAGAGTTTGGGATGCGACCGCCGCTGGACCAAAATTGATCGCTTTTGACACAGCAGGCAACTCAGTTGACGTCCCGCGATACAACACCGGATGCGAGGGCGTCGTGTATGTCTTTTGTCAACGAATTAAGGATCGCGAAGCGGGCGTGATTCGTCATGTCCTCAATGCATATAAGAGCGGCCGTGAAATACGCATGCTAACCGTTTATCGAAGCGACTCGGACTATGCCAAAGTCGGAGACACTCTCCTTGTCGACGATGACCGAAACTATCACCAAACCAACACCATTGGTGCGGTGGCGGTGGGCGAGAAGTGTCAGAATTCGCAATGTAGTGAAACGCATTGCTCACTAACCACCGCTGCAATCATCGAAAAACTTCAATCCGCCAAACGCAACTGTTCCTTCGCAGTGCACGATTCCAACGGCGATGTCATTGAAGCCGCGATCGAGATCCTTTCACCGCCCCGACGTTTAGTCATATTTGGTTCTGGCGATGATGTGATTCCTGTTGCGACGGCCTCCGTCGCACTCGGATGGCGGGTAACGGTTGTTGGTCATCGTGCCGAGCTAACGCAACCGCATCGATTTCCTGGGGCTGAGGTGCTGTGTGGACAGATGCACAAAATTGCCGACAAGCTCTTAGTTCGTGGAACTCATTTCAGCGACAGCACAGACGCCGTTATTATGACGCATGATTTCGATCGCGACGTGGAACTCATGGACGTGCTCCTCGACTCACCCGTTCGTTCCATCGGGTTACTCGGGCCCAAACGACGTTTAGGTCGATTGGTGACTCGACTGCACCAGCGAGGGCGAAAGCTTAGTGACCGCGACATCGATCGCATTCGTTCACCGTTGGGGCTCGACATCGGTGCGATCTCACCCGCTGAAATTGCCACGTCGATTGTCGCTGAGTTAATTGCGCTTTCGCGGCAACGCGAGGGTGGTTTCCTTCACGAGCGACGACGGCCTATTCATCAATCAAGCGAACACGAGCGATTAAACACGGAGCGAGACGTCACTAGTCAGCCAGAGGCTGTTAGTCGGTGAGTGGCCAAGGATTTACAACTGCCATCGTGCTTGCCGCGGGCGGATCCACTAGGCTCGGTCGACCGAAACAATTGCTGCCTTGGAACGGATCGACGCTCCTCGGCACAACGATAAAACAATTGGCGATGGCACGCTGCGAGCGGTTGATCGTCGTGCTCGGGGCGCATGAATTGGAAGTTCGTGAACACTGCGTTGCCCCAACCAACATTCAACTCGATATTGTCACCAATGGTGACTGGAATAAGGGGCAAGCGACGAGTTTACGAGTAGGTATTGAATACGCGGTCTCAGTGAAAGACAGCGGGCCAACGGTTATTGCACTGTGTGATCAACCGTTGATTGACTCTAGTCACTATCGAGAACTAGTGTCAAGAGTCAGGCGGCTTGGATACGTCGCGGCCGCAACCGAATATCCTGAAGGCTTGGGAGTGCCGGCCTGCATCAGTTTGTCAGCATTGAAGTGTCTTTTGGTTTCGGTCGGTGATACGGGAGCTAAAAAGTGGCTGCGCGAGCAACCGCCACACACAATAGGCCGCGTGGCATGCATGGCTGCGGCATTGGACGTGGATACGGAATTCGACTACCGAGACAGATTGAACCATGGCTAGTATTGTGCCCAGGCGAAATCGCGGTATCGACAACCCAAGTTTCGATAAAACTTTCTTCATTTGGTCCACAACTTGACATTGTCTGAAATGTCCCGTTTATTGACCGCTTCGAAAGCAACCCGCTCGCTTGCTCGGACCAGATCAGTCACGCAGGTGTACGAAAATCTGCCGAACGAGCCCAACCCGTTGCGTGATCCACGACCTATGCGATTCGCCACCGCTCGCCTAAAGTCCGGAACCAGTCAACAGCCGTTCCTTGTCACACTTTTGTCTTCAAGTCGGGCCACTGGACTCGATGACCATCGAAAACTTCCAGGATGCAATGCAAACGAATTGTTTCGGAGCCTTGCATGC
>JANMLD010000293.1:0-3798 GCA_031372345.1 Pirellula sp. | reverse complement strand
CCCTCACCCCTCACCCCTCAATGTCCCAACAAGATCTTCCGATGCTTCCGCCGCGTGCACCGACGGCGCACAAGGGCACATTTGGCCATGCATTATTGATCGGGGGGGCAACTGGAATGACCGGAGCGATCGCGATAGCTGGGATCGCTTGTCTTCGAACTGGTGCCGGTTTGGTAACGCTTGCAGTGCCTCAAAACAGCCAAGCAATCGTAGCTGGATTGGATCCCAACTACATGACATTGCCATTGCCTTGCGATGCCAGTGGTCGCTTGATCTCGGTTGCAAAGAGCGTGCTTTCCAGCCAGCTCGAACGAGTAAGTTGTGTTGCCATCGGTCCTGGATTGGGAAGAAGCGAAGCTTCCGACGATATCGTCATAGATCTATTTGAGCACTTCCAGGGGCCAATGATCTTGGACGCAGACGGACTCAATGCCTTGAGCGAATCCAACCTTTGGACGCAGAAGAGTCGCCGGGAAAAGCGTCCTAACAATGCGTTGCGAATCCTAACGCCACATCCTGGAGAATGGGAGCGACTGAGCGGCGTCTCAGCCAAGGACAGAGCAGGCCAAATAGAATCCGCCAATGATATTGCGGCTCGAACGCAGTGCATCATACTGCTCAAAGGGAATCAAACACTAATAACGAATGGAAAGGAATCGTTTGTCAATGCGACTGGAAATGCGAGTATGGCGGTGGGTGGCAGCGGCGATTGCTTGACCGGGATCGTCGCCGCTTTGGTATGTCAAGGAATGGCATGCATTGATGCAGCTCGATTGGGCGCGTACCTGCATGGACTCTCTGGAGACTTGGCACATGAGGAACTGGGGACGCCAAGCACACTGGCTGTCGACTTAATCCGATTCTTGCCTACGGCTTTTAGGGCTTTGGCCAAGAAAAATTTGTTATGATGATTATCCTCCTCGAGCAGTATTGAAAGCAGTCTATGGTTCCCACTAAAGAGATCCGTGCGCACTTGGATCGACTCGTCAAGCCACAAGGTTCTCTGGGCCAGTGGGAAGTGCTGGCGGAACGTCTATGCATCGTCCAGCAATCGTTGCATCCGATCGTGCGTCCGGCGGAACTGGTCGTGTTTGCAGCGGATCACGGAGTTGTACAAGCGGGGGTGAGCCTATGGCCTTCGATGGTTACGACCGTCATGATTGAGCAAATCGCACAAGGCTTTTCGGCCTCAGGCGTGCTCGCCCAACTTTATGAAGTCGACTATCACGTTGTGGACGTGGGAACTGTGATCCCACCGCGGATTACGCATCCCAAGCTATCGTCGAGAAGGATTGCGGCTGGAACAAAAAACCTCTTGGAGGAGTCCGCCATGACACTCCATGAGTTTCGTCAGGCGTTGTCCATCGGCGTGGACGAAGCCAGACAGACGTTGTTGCGAGGTGCCAAAGTTGTCATTGCAGGTGATATGGGCATCGGGAACACGACTTCGGCAAGTTGTTTGGCGAGACTGCTGGCCGACGTGCCATTGAGCCAGGTGGTAGGCAATGGAGCAGGGACCAATGAACAGTCTCTAGAAAAGAAGCGGTATGTCGTCCAAACGGCGACCGATCATGTGATGGAACGCTGCGGTCGCACGATTGACGAAGCGGCCTTGGCTGCCGTGAGCGGCTTTGAGATCGCTGCCATAGCGGGTTTCTTTGTTCAGTGCGCCAAGCAAAAGCAGACCATCCTATTGGACGGTATGATTGCGACTGCAGCGGCGCTCATCGCCCAACAATTTTCTCCGGGCGTTGTGGATCAGATGATCGCGGCACATGAATCCGACGAGCCTGCTCATGCTCAGATGCTTGCAAGGCTAAAGCTTGCACCCATGTTGAAATGGAATATGCGTTTGGGGGAGGGGACTGGCGCTTTGGCCGTCTATCCCTTGCTGGCCGGAGCCGCCGCATGGGTTACGCAAATGGCAAAGCTAGATTCGCTGACGCTGACTTAGTCTGAGGGTAAAACGGATACCCAGTTTTGCCCTTTCAGGGCGAATTACATACGGGGACGGCGTTCCCAGGGCGGCGCTTCGCGACGTTCCGTCGCTGCGCTTTGCCCTGGGCTATGTTGTTGTTGCCCCATTCGGGGCGAATCGCAATATCCGGCCGACCCCGGGCGGCATTGCGATTGATAGCCCAACGGGCTAAAACAGACCAGCCCAGGGCAGAGCGAAGCGCCGCCCTGGGACCGCCCGACCGACCGGCCCCGGGCGGCATTGCGATTCATAGCCCAACGGGCTAAAACAAATCAGCCCAGGGCAGAGCAAAGCGCCGCCCTGGGACCGCCCACCGCCGACCCGACCGACCACCCGCCGACCGACCGCCACCCGCCACCCGCCGACCGCCGCCCTGGGGCGGCATTGCGAACAAATTGTTGCCCTGAAGGGGCAGAACCTATCTGTCAGTCCCAAACATAACGTTCATCAAATTCGACGTCGTGGAGCCGAAACAACTCTCTCAGCTCATCTTGAAAGGACACTTTTCGATGATGCTGCTCTTGGTTTTGAATGTATTTCTTGACTGGCTCGACTTTGGACTGGCTTACTGAAAATGCACCATAGCCGCCTTGCCAATAAAAATTGTCGTTATTGTTTCCTTCGGGGGTCTTCATCCACTTTGAACTGCCCTTCTTGACTTCCTCCGCAATTTCCTTCATCGCATGATTCTTCGAAAGCAAAAATAGGATGTGAACATGATCCTCCACACCATTGATCTCTATGACAGGGCTTTCCAGTTTCTTAAGAATACCTGATTGATACGCGTAAAGTTTGGACCGACACTCAGCTGGCAACCATGCATTGCGATGCTTAGTACTGAAGACAAGATGAAGGTAGTTCTTCACAAGCGATTGAGACATGGAAGCTCCGCATTAAAAATGGTATGCGTTCGTTTGGCAACGATTGTACAAAGGATGGTCGTCCCGTGCACGGAGGGTGTATCAGGTTTTGCCCTTTCAGGGCGAATTACATACGGGGACGGCGTTCCCAGGGCGGCGCTTCGCGACGTTCCGTCGCTGCGCTCTGCCCTGGGCTATGATGTTGTTGCCCCATTCGGGGCGAATCGCAATATCCGACCGCCCCCGGGCGGCATTGCGATTCATAGCCCAACGGGCTAAAACAAACCAGCCCAGGGCAGAGCGAAGCGCCGCCCTGGGACCGACCGCCGCCCGCCCGCCGACCAGACCCGACCGACCAGACCAGACCCGCCCGCCGACCGACCCAGGGCGGCATTGCGATTCATAGCCCAACGGGCTAAAACAGACCAGCCCAGGGCAGAGCGAAGCGCCGCCCTGGGGCCCTGGGGCCCCAGGGCGACATGCAACGCAAACGAATCAAAAAAAACGTTACAATAGAATTATTGCCTTCGTCTAGCTTTTTGATCCGAAAGATTTGCATTGATGTCAACACAGGATGAAATGCCATTGCGGAAAATCGACCACGTTCGATTCTTCGTAGGAAATGCTCGGCAATCCGCTTACTTTTACCGGAACGCTTATGGATTTGACGTGGTCGCCTACGCTGGCTTGGAGACCAAAGTCAAGCATGAAGCGGGGTACGTCGTGCAGCAAGGGGGCATTACGTTTGTGATTGTGTCTCCTCTTCGCGCAAACCATCCGGATGCAGCGCGTCTGATTTTGCACGGAGACGGAGTGTCCGACATCGCATTGCAAGTGGATGACGTTCGCCACGCCTACAACCTAGCCGTCGAGCGTGGCGCCGTCGGTGTTTTGGGGCCGCGGGCCATTGAAGACAAATACGGCGTTTACGAGTTTGCCACCATTCGAGCTTATGGTGAC
>JANMLD010000285.1:0-41199 GCA_031372345.1 Pirellula sp. | reverse complement strand
CGGTTTCATACCGGTGGAAGCAGCGTTTCTCGCATCCAAACGTTGCTCCCACCGAGTAAACTCGGTGGAGAGCTCGAACCGAATGATCATGCCTGTAGCCGCCAATTGCTGCCTCCGTCGGGGCGGGCCCGAACGGAAGGCGTAAGGTCAAATAGCGTGCCATTTCATAGATCAAAATGCTTCACAGCGTTGCCGAGGGAGGGGGACTAAGAGTAGAGTTAGGAGTATGAGGGAACGCAGCGCTCTGTGGCAATTTCCTCACTTTCCTCAATTGCCGACGGCGCTGGGCAGAAATGTCTTCCAGGAAACGTACCGAGGATCGTTGAGTGTGATCGACATGCCTGGATTGGTATGCGGGCGAATCGGAGTCGTAAGCAATTTCATGGAAGCTTGAACTGGCGTCCGTCCACCCTTTTTGCTGTTGCACGAGGTGCAGGAGCACACGACATTCTCCCAAGTGGTCCTTCCGCCTTGCGAACGCGGCACTACGTGGTCGAGACTTAATTGGCTCATCGGACGTGTCTGAGCGCAATACTGACAACGGTAGCCGTCGCGGGCAAAGAGGGTCTTGCGGTTGAAGCGAACGGTCGACTTCGGCACCCGGTCATAGAGGACCAAACGGACGATGCGAGGAACCTGCAGTTCCCGGGTTGGCGTCCGTATGAAATCCTCTCCTTTTTGTTTTTCCAGAGCATGCAGATCGGATAGTTCGCACCAATTTTCGAAATCGTAATTGGCGTATTGCTCGTCCTCGATCACGATAACTTCTGCGCAACCTCGGTAAAGCAATGTCATGGCGCGACGGACGTCGACGACTCGCACTGCCATATAGAAGCGATTGAGAACTAAGACACTGCAATCTAACGCTGAGCTCTCGCTCATCCTGACTCCTCCCGATGGGTGATCGCTCAAAAACCGAAACACTGAAGGCCATTCGGGTTCTTAGCATAACCAATTTTTTTACGGCTCGCCAATATCCGCGAAAGAACTTCACAAATTCAAAGAATGGCGGGAAATTTCCGAATGGAGTAGGGCAGGGTTTCATCACCCGCACACGGGAAGACCATTCAGTCGTTCCATTCCGTTGAAATGCCTATTGGAATCGCACTTTTGAACACATTTATTGCTAGCTTAGTCTCCCTTATTGCACCGGTTTTATGGGTGGGTACGTTGCTTGGTTTGCCCGGCAATTGGGGTTTGGTAGCCCTTGCGGCAGCCTTGGCGTACTTCGTCAACGACGCAGTCCACATCGATATTCATTCACCGACGGTGGGTGCGATTCTGGCGTTGGCGGTGCTTGGAGAAGTCGTCGAATTCGTGGCGGGAGCAGCGGGTGTCAAGCAGCTGGGCGGTTCCCGCCGCGGGGGCGCATTGGCCGTTTTGGGGTCGGTCGTCGGTGCGATTGCGGGGATTTTTATTGGCGTTCCTGTACCCGTGGTAGGAAGTATCATCGCCGCGCTCCTATTCGGCGGAGTGGGAGCGTTTGGTGGGGCCGTTGCCGGAGAACGCTGGAGCGGAAAAGACTGGGATGTTTGCATCCGAATAGGCTGGGGGGCCCTCTGGGGGAAAATGCTCGGTACCGTACTCAAAACCGTGTGCGGTACGGTGATGCTAGCGCTGTTGCTTTACGCGGTGTGGACGTAGAACATTGTCGCCTTTCGCTCCGCGAAAGTGCGCCTCGTGAACGCACTTTTGCGGAGCAAAAGGCGACAATTGCAGAGCAAAAGGCGACAATTGCCCCTACATGATCGCAAGGTTATCCCGATGGATAACTTCTTCATAAGGGCACTGTCCTAAAATCTGCTCAATCCGATCGGAGCGGCAGCCCCGTATTTGCTTGACTTGATTGGAATTGTAATTGATCAAGCCGCGGGCAATCTCGAGCGACTGCTGATTCACAATCGAGACAATGTCCCCTTTTCCGAAGTCGCCATCGACATTCTTGATGCCGATGGCCAAAAGACTTCGTCCGTCATGGCACATGGCTTTGGCCGCCCCGTCGTCGACGGTTAGTTGTCCAGCCGTTTGTGCCGAGAACCCGATCCATCTTTTTCGAGGCGTAAGCGTTTTGGACTGAGGCAAGAAAAGCGTTCCCGTCGGCTCCCCTTGCGCCAACTGGATGAGAACGTTCGGTTCTCGCCCCCAAGCGATCATCACTGACTGGCCGCTCATGGTTACAAATTTGGCGGTAGATAGTTTGCTGGCCATGCCCCCTTTGCTGACTCCCGTCTTCCGATCGCGGACCATCTCTTCGATACGATCGTCGATTCGCTCGACGGTGGAGACGACTTGAGCTTCGGGATCGCGAGGGTCGCGATCAAAGAGTCCGCGTACATCGCTGAGGATGGCCAATACGCTCCCTTCCAAGAGGCCAGCCACCATGCCGGCAAGTCGATCGTTGTCCCCGAAAGTCGTCTTCAGTTCGTCAACGGCCACCGTGTCATTTTCATTGATGATTGGGATAGCACCCATTTCCAAAAGCCGACGCAGCGTATTGCGAACGTTGAGATAAGCGACCCGGTCGTCCAACTCCGAAGCGGTCAACAGAATTTGGGCCGCATGCCGACCATGTTCAGCAAACGTCTGTTCATAAACTTGAATCAAGTGCGTTTGGCCAATGGCTGCCACCGCTTGCAACGTAGCCAAGTCGGTTGGACGACCTAGTAGTCCGAGTTTACCAACACCGCTTGCAACAGCACCGCTCGAGACCAAGACCACTCGCTTGCCCATGTCGACCAAAACAAGCAACTGCCTGGCCAAATTGGCAACTTGCAGGCGATCGAGCCGCCCGTTGTCGTCGGTAAGTGACCTTGAACCAACTTTGACTATCCAAGTCGATGCATCTACAACACATTGTCTACGTTCGTCCATGTTGTTCCATTGGAAAATGTTGGTGTATCTATAGTCGCCTTTCGCTCCGCGAAAGTGCGCTGCTGCGACGCTTGTGGACGAGCGAGGCCCTTCGCTCGTTGGATTCAAAACCTGAGCGAGGGCCTCGCTCAGCCACAATATCCATCCATGTGGCGCTCCTAACGAGCACGAGTGCCACGCGGCTCAGTTATTGGAAGGTGTCATTCTATCGATCGCCTTACTACGAAGTGGGAGCAAGTTTTCTTGATTCGATCAACTGATCCAGTTCTTGCCGAAGCTTTGGAAGTATCTCATCGTAGGTATAGGCTCCAATCGCCTCGCCGCCACGTTTCAGATTTACTTTCGCTGGTCCACACCAAAGGCCGAGATCTGCATCGTCTGTTTCGCCAGGACCATTCACACGGCAACCCATGACCGCGATCGTGATCGCATAGTCCTTTGCATAAGCCGTCATCGCTTTGACGTCTTGAGCCAACTCAACGAATGCTTCGTTCTCGACCCGCGAGCAGCTCGGGCAAGAAATGATATTGAGCTTCGACGGATCCAAAGCGACCACCGATCGCAATCGACCGTTACGGATATCGTCGATGATCTGACGACCTGCCTCAATCTCCATCGATTTTTTGGAGTTGGGAACGGTCAAACTCACACGAATCGTATCGCCGATGCCGCGACCGATGAGCTGCTCAAAGGCGATCCGAGTTTTGATAATCCCATCGGGTGGCAGACCAGCTTCAGTTACACCCAAGTGCAGCGGCACGTCCGGTCGCGATTCTGCGAAACGCTTGTTCACCTCGACCACTTTGGTTGGATCACTGTCTTTCAAGGAGACCACGTAGCGAATGAAACCGAGCGAATCGAGCAGCTCGCAATGCTCAAAGGCCGATGCCAACATGGGGCCGATTGAGTCGGAGTGATCGAACAATTCCTTTTGTCCTGGGTCGACGCTACCGCAGTTCACGCCGACGCGTAGGGCGCAATTGTATGCACCGGCCGTGTCGGCCAGGAATTTCACTTTGTCTTGCCATGGCCGTTGTTTTTCATGATGATAAAGATGCCCAGGGTTGTAGCGTACCTTGTCGACGTGCGGCGCCACTTTTTCAACCAATCGATAGTTCTCTTGTAGATCGACAGAAAGGTTGGCGGTCGTTTGTTTGCGGATTTCCGCCAAGGCTTCAGCGTCTTTGTCGCTATCGACCGCGATGCGAACGATGTCGGCCCCGGCCCGTTGCAAATCGTTGACCAGAGCGACTGTCGCATCGATATTCGTCGTGTGGGTAGCCGTCATGCTTTGGACGGCGATGGCGTGATTCGCGCCGACGGAGATGGAGCCGATCTGGACGCTTCGAGTAGGGTTTCGCTTGATTTCCATGGATTTGCAATTGAACTGAGTTTCGGGAACTGGCATCTAACCTTTGTTACCAGTTTAGCCCATCGGCAAATTTTCGCAGTCCCAAAGAACGAGGTAGGAAAATTAAGTGTTCGGAAGATAATCGTATTCAGATCCGAGGTGCGCTGGGTTTCCCGGCTGTTTCACCGGGCGGACGCTGCTAGCGTCCGATTGAGAACTCACTTACCCAATGGGATCGGCGCTTCATCTTAAAGCTGGGATGAATCCCAGCACTCCAAATTTCGAGTTCGTTTTTTGGTTTGCTGGCGTATAAGATAGGTGCCTTGCCCATAGGTTCTCACGGTTTTTGATTGGATGTGATCACGAATGAAATTAAAGGAAGAGCTGCTTAAAATTGCGGCTTGCTTTGAGCGATCAGGGATTGACTACGCTCTTTGCGGAGGGTTGGCTGTGGTTGTTCATGGTTACCCACGATTGACAAAAGACATCGACATGCTCATTCGTCCCGAGGAACTTGACCATGCGCGCCAACAGCTTGCAAAGATTGAATACGATCTAGAAGCTGGCTCGTTTCGTTTTAACCCGGGTACCAGCAAGGAGAGCGTGTTATTTCGCGTCTCTCGAGCCGTTGACACAGAATTGACGACACTCGATTTGATGCTAGTAGCTCCTGTCTTTGAAAAAGTCTGGGCGGATCGGGAATTGATACTGTTCGGCACGCAATCGTTAAAGATTGTGTCCAAAGAAGGACTGATTAGTATGAAAGAAGTCGCAGGAAGACCGCAGGACATAGCCGATATTGACGCGTTACGTCGAATGGAAAACCAATGAATCACAACTTGTACGAACCACACATGCAACTTGCAAAGGCACAATCACGTGGCGTAAGCTGCGATATGTCGCCAGATGCTGTCTTACGCCGTTTGGATATTGTCGACGAGTTGCGTGAGCTAGCGCAGGACCTGCAAAATGCGAAGCGACTTGGTCCACTCAAAACGGAACCTGTTGGAAAAACGTCGTTTTCATTTCCGACTTGATTCGTCTCGATTGGTGTTATTGGCGGGCTGTTAAATCGCAAGGAACTATCTTAATGCTGGGATGAATCCCAGCACTCCAAATTTTACTTGCCTTTGGCGGCGACTTCTTCTGCCGCGCTGCCGCGATAGTAACGGGGCTGAAGAACAAAAGGGTCTAAGACGTTGCCTGCCAGAAATTTCAGATAGCCTAGCCTAGCTACGCTTTGTGCATTAGGAAAAGTTGTCACTCCATCGATCCATCGAATGCGTTCCGAAATCGGCGTTACGACATTTAGCAGCACGTTTTCTGGATCCGCCATGTACCTTCGAATTCGGTCGCAGCCTGGCCCGCACAAATCCATCGTCTGAGCTCCATCCACCCGTTTCGTCGCTCGAGCGAGCAAAATATCGATGTCCACGATCTCGGTATCGGAGACTTTTCTGATTTGAGCTAATGTACCGACGCTTTGAATGGAATACTCGGCGCAAAAAACTTGGCCACGATACGCATCGAGAACTGCATAAAGCGAATGGCTTGTAACCGGGCATTGCTGTGCGATCACATCGAGCGTATCGACTTCGATGGTCGGTATCCTCAGCGCATAAGCCATGGCTTTGGCCGTGGCCACGCCGACGCGCAATCCAGTAAACGATCCTGGCCCAGTTAGCAATGCGATGGCTTTAAGACTCTGCATCTCGAGTTTATTTCTGGTAAACAATCGCTCTATGGCCGGAGCCAGGGTTTTGGCCGAGCCCGAGTCCGGAGACAACAACTCCGTGTCGCCATGGAGTTGACCGTCCTGGACTCGCAGGATCGCAACCGAGCCGCTCTTTCCGCTGGTCTCTAAGGCCAATAAAACTTGATCGGCATTCATTCGGTATTCATTCGGTATTCATTCCATGGTTACCGGAGCAACTACTTTCCGATCTCGGCAAGCAATTCGCTCATCTCTGCCGCCGCATGCTGATTGTTCTGCCGCCGCGCCTCGTCGATTCCGTCCCTCAAAAAAGTTCTGGCTTCATCCAGTCGGTCCAATTCGACCAGTTGCTGGGCCGCCATGAAAAATGCCGCAACATACTTCGGTTCATCGTGATTGGCCAATTCCGCTAACAGCTCTAAGCTCTTCTCGCTTTCATCCAACTTGCGGTATTCCATGGCCAGCGTGTATCGCAAGAACGAATCCCGAGGATCGTCTTGCAACATGGCTTGAATCTTGTCGATGCGTGTGGTTGTCATGGCCTGGATTCGTTCATCGTGGAAGGTTGCAGCCCGAGCGTTTGACCACGCTGGACGCAGAACGGCTTGAGATCGATTTCGGTTTTTTGACCGCTCATCCATTGGTACATTAGCACACCTGTGGCGGTCGACCAGTGCAAACCGTGCCGAAAGTGCCCCGCGGCGATGAACCCATTCTCAAACGGATGCAGCGTGCCCAGGTAGGGTAGCGAATCAAAGGATCCCGGCCGCAGCCCTGCCCAAGTACGTTCCACCTTAGCTGAGCCTAACACTGGACATATTTTCAACGTCCATTCCTTGAGCTGATCGATCATCTCGGGAGTGGTGCGCGTATCAAATCCAACTTCTTCCTCGCAGGACCCTGCCAAAACGTGGCCATCATCGCGTGGGACCAAATAGCGGTGCCCATCGTTGATAACCATCGAAAAGAGCGGTTTTTCCAGCTTGTACAAAACCATTTGTCCACGCACAGGCAAAATGCCGGTCTCGATGCCTAGAGGTCCTAGCAACTGGGATGCCCATGCTCCGTTGGTGACACAAAACCGCTCCGCCTGAAATTGCATTGAGCCAGCGCTGGCCGAGACAATTCGATCGCCCTGGGTGTCCATGCGTTCAATTCCAGTGTTTTCAAGCATGGTTACGCCAAGTTTTTTACAGGCAGAGACCAACGCGCGAATGTGCCTTGGGTTTCGCAACCGGCAGTCATCTGGCACGAACCACGATCGAAGCTTGTTATTTTGCTCTACCAGGCTAGCAACAACCGGCAGCCTAGTCGCAAGTTCCTCGGTCGACCATGACTCGAAACGGACGCCATGATCGTCCCACCACATTTCGTTGGCGGATAAAGTCGCTCGCTCGGCAGCAGTGCATGCCAAATACAAACCACCACATCGGCGAAACTCATTATCGATGCCGGTTAGTTCGAGCAGTTGCCGAGACCATTCGGGATGCAGACGATGGGACATAGCTCGCAATTTCTCGATCGGATCGAGAGCCTCAATCGTTGCCCCAGCCGGCAAAATACCCGCCCCAGCCCAAGAAGAGGCTTTTCCCAGTTCGCCAGCATCCACGACCAGCACTTTCCAACCATGCAATGCGGACTGGTAAGCGATGGAGAGTCCAACCACGCCGCCGCCGCAGAGCATGAGGTCATACGGCGGATGGACTGTCATTGGGCTTTAGTCCTTGGGGGCATAGAGGAGCACTTTGCCGACACAGTACACCACGAGTGCCAGCACCGACAAGACGGATACAATCATGAAAATCCAACCACCAATTGTCATCGTACCATTCCCCTCATTCTCGTAGTCGACATGAAACCCATGTTACGCGCGGCCTTCTTTTTTCCAACGCTGCCCTGCGAAGAAAACCATGATCCAAAGGAACAACAAGCTTCCCATGACTATCAAAAAACCCGAAAGCTGAATCGGATTATTCAGCCTTTCAACGATCGAAAAATGTCCTTTCCAGGGCCCTTTCTCGACTCTTGAAGTCAACGTGGCAATCAAAATCACAATGAGAAATGCGGGTGAAACATATTTGATCACGAATTGAACAAACCGTGGAACACGAAGTTCTGCCCCGCTGTCGAGTTCCTCTTGT
This sequence comes from Pirellula sp., assembly GCA_031372345.1. Classification (GTDB taxonomy): domain Bacteria; phylum Planctomycetota; class Planctomycetia; order Pirellulales; family Pirellulaceae; genus JBKCUI01. The sequence goes on along the minus strand of JANMLD010000285.1, from coordinate 33,122 downwards.
CCTAGTTTCGTCCCAAACACCCAGCCGTAAATAATTGCCTGAACAAGAGCCAGGACAACGATGAATAGTTCTCCTGCCCAGAAGTCGACTGCATCCATTCCGGTGCCTTCCGCAGAATAGTACATCACGAATCCTGTTCCCATCAATGTGATGACAAACATAAGCATGGTCGAGCCTTTTCGTGTCAATCCTAGACCTTCTTCAAAGAAAGCCATGACAGGCTGAAGCATTGACAGACTACTGGTGATTGCGGCCAAAAACAGCATAAAGAACCAAAGGAACCCGAAGATCTGTCCACCAGGCATTTCAGCAAAGACATTTGGCAACGCTTTGAATCCAAGTGCAAACGAACTTCCAGTGAACGTAGCTAGTGTCGTTGCACCCAAAAATACAAAAGCCGCGGGAATGGTAATCGTTCCCCCCAAACATACTTCAAAGAACTCGTTAACGCTCGTTGCTGTTAATCCGCTCAAGGCAATGTCTTTTTTTGGTTTTACGTAGCTTGCGTAATTGATGATCACGCCAAAACCAACCGAAAGTGTAAAGAAGATCTGACCGGCAGCAGCTAACCAAGTTTTCGATTCAAGGAGCGCCGAAAAGTTTGGATTCCACATGTACCCTAAGCCTTTAATGACGGTCTGATCAGGAGCATTAGGATTGGCTGGCAAGGTAAGAACACGGACAAGCACGCACATCGCGCAAACGGCCATCATTGGAATGGCGATGTTGCAAAACTTCTCGATTCCACCACTTAGACCACGGTAGACAACAAGATAGTTCACAAGAAACGTGATCGCTATAAAGACGACAGCCGGTTGAATCGTGCTAGTGAACAACGCACCGTCTTTCGCAGACCCTGTAAATTCAGTGAAGAAGTCAGCATAGGCACCGGGGTTCTTTCCAAGCATCAAATTACCGGTCAAGTAATTCCAGGCGTAACCAAGGCACCAAGCTTCAACGACGATGTAATAAAAGTAAACAGCCATCGGAATCAGCAACGCGAGCGCGCCGAGATATTTCGCCAGCGGATGTTTCCACAGAACGGAGAAGATGCCTGGGGCGGAATTGAATCCATGCCGCCCACCATAACGTCCCATCGCCCATTCAGCCCAACACAACGGAATCCCAACCAACAGCAACGCCACAAAATAGGGAATCATAAAAGCGCCGCCGCCGTTTTCTGCGGCCTTGCCCGGAAACCTCAGGAAATTCCCAAGTCCGACAGCGGATCCAGCTACCGCCATGATCACGCCAATTCTCGATCCCCATTGCTCTTTAACGTTGGACATGTGGCTCCCTGTTTTGAATAGAGTTGCGATCAAACTGCCGTCAATTCTCAACCCATTGGCATCGCGGAGAGGGTGACATTAACAAATGCCTTGCGACAATTCCTGGGCTCGTATGCTACACCACCGCCACGAAAGTGCTAGCACCTCTACCAGAACTAGAGCTAATTCTAGGGATTTTGTAGCTCGGTCCCTTCGTAGCTCGGCCTCTCCAAGGCAGTTTTTCGACTCTTCTCGCCAAGCTCCCTAGAAAGGGTTTCAATGGGAGAGCGAGGCTCCTGCCGAGCTTGGCGTTGGTTCGGCAGAAGCCTCGCCTCTGCCAAGGTGCTTAGCTACGTAAAAAAAGCCGAAGTCATTGGACTTCGGCTAAATGATTCGCGATTTTCTCGTTCGAAAGACCTGCAAGCTTAGCGGTACATGCTACCCGGCGATCCGCTCGGCAAGCTGTTGGCCGTGTTAGGGACTCCGGAAGGAGGCAAGCCAGATCCTGAACCTGGAGAGGAGAAATCGTAACCCGTTTGGCGACCTACGCTACCTGGACGATAAGGTGCAGCACCTGAGTAAGTTTGAGTCGCAACGGCGGGTCCGTTCGTAGCACTTGGTGGAAGTCCAGAAGGCGAATAGGAGCTTGGCAACGCATTTGGCATGCTGCTTTGTCCCGGCATCGCGTTGTTCGCAACGCCATGGTTAGCACCACCACTGTAACCTGCAGGCATAGCAGGAATACCGCCACTTCCCATCGGAGCATACGATGTATTATTCGGCGACTGTGGAAAGCCGGAAGGCGCTGCACCGTAGGCTGGTGGCAGTTGGGATTGCATGCCTGCTAACGCGGACGAAGCCGAAGGACTGCCGTAACCACTTGGAGATTGAGGTGAAGATGGTGGTGGTGCTCCGTATCCGGATGGAGCCCCATATCCGGAAGGTGGTGTGAAACCGGTTTTGTTTTGGTTTGCGGCCATGTTATATGGACCCGTTGAGTAGCCGTTTGCGTTTGCAGATACGCCGGCACCATTGCTGGCCATTTGATTGTTTGCCGACGGGTTATTCGGTGGCATGTTGAAACTAGGCCCTGTCGTATTGGTCGCTCCGTATGGCGAGCTTGGCCGAGTTGGGTTGGCAGCATTGCTGACCAATGGAGACGGGCTGTTCTTGTAAGCCGGGCCCATTTGAGAGGAGGGATTGTTTGACGGCATCGACAGTCCAGGACTGCTGCTCGCCAAGTCCGTGGGTTTCTTGGACCAAGGAAACATGTCCGATCCGGGCATCTTCCATCCGGTTTTGCATCCGGTTTGTGTACCTGCCATAGCAACGACAACTACGGCCAATCGTGTCCAGTTCGCGAGTTTAGTTCGCATGCTAACAATTCCCTTTGATAGCTTGTAGCACTTCAGCTCGCATTGAACTGAAATGCCGTTGTTTCTGTTCTGGTGAGTTCTCATCTTGAGAACATTTATTAATGTGAAGGCCGCCAATACTTCTTGTTTCGGCAAACCGCCATCTGCACAATACGGATAATCCGAAAATTCCGCCTATTTTCTCGCGCAAGCTTTTTTGGGTTAAGGCGAGTGGCAGTGGAATATCCCAACCCGAAGCGTAAGCGAGGGACAATTTCGCAGGTCCCTCACTAACTTATCGGGTTATGTCCGTTACTTACGTATCGGATTGAGAATGGAATTAGCGGAAACGAAGCACTTACGTCAACGCCAGCTTAACAATTACCATGCTGCCTGAGCACTTCGAACAAGATGATGGATGTACTGACCGACGCATTAAGCGAGTCGATTGCCCCGTGCATGGGAATCCGAACCGCCGTGACCTCGGGCTTCAACCAGTTTTCGCCAAGACCATCGCTTTCGCTCCCAACCACGATACTGACGGAGCGTTCGTACTTGGGTGCCGTGTGGGAAATATTGCCATCCACGCGGGCGGCGTAAATGGCGATGGAGCGTTCAGCTAACCAGTTTTGGATCTGTTTTGCCGACCCAACCGCCATAGGCACTCGAAACAAAGCACCCAAACTCGAGCGGATTGCGTTTGGATTCCACATTTCACTGACTGGATCGCTTAGAAGCACCGCGGAAACGCCAGCCGCATCCGCGGTCCGCATGACTGCACCCAGATTCCCCGGCTTCTCCATCCTATCCAAAACCAAAAAGCACTTAGAGGAACCATCGTCCAATTTGGATGGAATGCGTTCGTCAAGTGTTTCAAGAGCCAGGCTGGGCTGTCGGGCAACCGCAATCAACGAGACGTCCCGATCTCCGTATTGCAATTTGGCCATAGCTGGTTTGGAAATGAGGTTGATCCGAATCCCAGGAACTAATGCTTGCCACTCGGCGACCAAATGCCGATGCGACTCTTCCGAAGTCTCCGAAATAAACAGTTCCGTGCACTCGATTCCGCCAGCGTGCGCGTGGCGAGCAATCGGATCTCCATCGATAATCATGAGTCCGCTGTCTCGACGCTCGCGGGGGTCTCTCAACGAATTGGCGGCTTTGATTCGCTGATTGCTCGGGCTAGAAATCGATTCGACAGTCACAGAACCCGACTTTCCAGCGATTGCTGGATGGAAAGAGGAAAGACCTTCATTTTCGCGGGTCTTCATTAAAAATCGTTAGTGGCCGCTCGGGGAGTTGAACCCCGACGCCTCTCGGCACCAGATCCTAAGTCTGGCGTGTCTGCCAATTTCACCAAGCGGCCTTGTTTTTGAAGCTCGTTGAGACCGAGCTTGCAATAACATCAACATTTTAATCACTAATCTGCTAGCATGCGACTCCTGTTTTGAGTTTTACGGCTCAGTGTCGCCTTTCGCTCCGCGAAAGTGCGTTACTACGGCGCACTTTCGCGGAGCGAAAGGCGACAATACCTACTTGGCTGTCGGATACTTGGCATCCGTCCAGCCACTCCACCCTCCGTCCACGCTCACCACATTCTTGTAACCCATCTTCTGCAGGTTATCGGCGGACAACGCAGATCGAAAGCCGCCTCCACAGTAAAGTAGGATTTCCTTGTTAACGTCGGGGACGACTTTTTCGATGTCCCGTTCAATAACCCCTTTGCTCACGTGAATGGCACCTGGAATGTGACCTGCCACGAATTCGCTTTCCTCGCGAACGTCGATTAATACGATCGACTCCCCTTGATCCATTCGCAATTTGAGATCGTGGACGGTGCATTCTAGTACGCGGGCCTTGGCGTCCGTGGCGATAGCTAAAAACCGTGGTGAGTGTTGTTTGGCCATTGTTTTGTCAGTTTAGGAAGGATTGGTAAAAGATCTCCTAGGTATTCGAAAACAACTTGGATTATTTTGCAACAGGGTCAAGAAACTGTCCAAGCATGGCCGATAGTACTTTCGACGGGAATTACCAGCTGGCAATGCACAAACCATTGCATCGTCCGAAGGTAGGCTCCGTCAACGTTCATCCAAAGGGCAACCAATGGACGAGCAGTTGTTCAAAACCCTATCCCCAGTGAGTCATTCGTTGGGACGTTTGTTTGCCGCATGCCTTGGTTGTATTGCTTTGTCGACCACGATCCTTCTTGGTCTGATGGGCAGTGAAACACCAGAATCGATCCTAATTCAATCCCTGATGGCGACGGTGGTTTTTGCCACAATCGGCCTTGGAATTGGACAGGTTGCTGATTCGGTGGTTCGCCAAAGTGTCGAAATAAACTATAGGAACAAGTTTGAAAAACTGCGTGAGGGACGGAAGAACGCTCCTTGATCAGGCAAAAACCAACCACCCTTAGCATTTTGGGTCCACGGCTCAAGAAAACTGCTGAGTTAGGTAATTTGGAAAAGCTTGGACAATACGGGGGACGTTCTTTGCTCAATTGATGTGGAATTAACGGTTCCAAGTCAGTAGAGTCCCCATCCCAGAACGGATTCCTCGTCGCCGATCACGATGATTTGCGGCGAGAACCATGTGTTGCCAAATGGAATGGGTACACACAAGTTCGCTTCGTTCGCGGAGCAACACCAGAAAACACGACCTTTTGATTCCAGTGACAGCTGGTGATCAAACCCCTTGCCATATCAATCACGGAGGTTCGGATGGCGACCACTGTAGCATCGAGCATCGACATTTTTGATGTTTGGACTAAATACAAAGCGGACCTAACAAACGTCGATCTGAGAAATATCCTCATCGAACGCTACATGCCTCTAGTTCGCTTCAACGGCGAACGACTCAGAGCAAAGCTCCCAGAAGGTGTCGAACTCGATGACCTCATCAGCGCGGGTATCTTCGGTCTGATGGATGCCATCGATGCGTTCGATATGGAACGCGGAGTCAAATTTGAAACCTATTGCGTTCCGCGTATTCGCGGCGCGATGCTCGACGAACTCAGAACCATGGACTGGGTGCCTCGTCTCGTCCGAAGCAAAGCCAGCAAGCTCAACGAAGCCACCAAGCTTCTTGAAGCCAAATACGGGCGAGCTCCAAGCACGCACGAACTCTGCTCCTACATGGGCATTTCGATCGATGAAGTAGAAAAGATGAAGAGCGACGCATCTGCCGTCGGCTTGGTCTCGCTCAACAAAAAATGGTACGAGACAGATAGCTACAAGGACGTCCGTGAAATCGACGTCCTCGAAGACAAACGCAGCGAGGATCCAACACGTCGCGTCAATAAAAGCGACCTGATGCGGCTGGTCACCAAGGGTCTCAATCGCAACGAGCGACTTATCATTATTCTTTATTACTACGAAGAACTGACGATGAAGGAGATCGGTGCAACGCTGGATCTGAGCGAGAGTCGCGTCAGCCAAATGCACACCAGCATCGTCGTGCGACTTCAAGAACAACTCGGTCGACGCCGGCCCGAATTCGGAACTTAATCCGTCGGGTTGCGGCGATGAAGAAATGGGTAACTGCGAACGATCGCAGCTACGATTGCTCCAAGCTGGTAGTTACCTTGCTTGGACGATTCTAGCACGTCGCGGACCACGCATTCATCGCTTCCCTGAAGGCCCCGTCCGTAGGCGTAGATCAGAAGGTTGCGAACGAAGGTCTTAGCAAACGCATTCTTCTGCTCAAGCAATACATCCTTAAGCTCAACCGGTCCTGAAAACGCCCGGCCTGAGATCAATTGCCCCGATGCATCAATCGGAAATGATCCGTCTTCGGTGCGCCAACGCCCGATAGCGTCGTAATTTTCTAGCCCAAATCCCAACGGATCCATTTTGGCATGACAGTTCGCGCAGGCTGGCTGGCTGCGATGCAACTCCAAGATTTGTCGCAATGACTTCCGCTCTCCTTCCTTGACGGAGCTCTCGAGCGGCGGGATATTAGGGGGTGGCGGTGGTGGCGGGGCTCCCAAAATGCGACCCGCCACAAAATTACCACGCCGAGGCACATTCGTACGAGCTGGGTCGGCTTGCGACATGAGAAACGCCGCCGAAGTCAAAATGCCACCGCGCCGCCGATCTGTTAACGCAACACGCTTGAATTCTTCTCCAATCACCCCCTCAATGCCGTAGTGCTTGGCCAACCGTTCGTCCAAATAGGTGTAATCCGCATCGATCAACGTCGTAACCGATCTGTCCTGTTGCACCAGTTCCAACAAGGACCGTCGGACCTCTTCCTTCATGGAGTGCCGCAACAACTCATCGAACTCAGGAAAGGTCGCAGCATCCGGCTGATGCGTTTCGACTTCTTTGAGCGATAACCACTGACCAAAGAAATTGTCCACCAAGGCAACACTGCGAGGATCGGCCAGCAACCGTACGGTTTGTTCAGCTAAAACGTTTGGCTGACTAAGCGAACCACCTTCGGCCAATTGAAGTAAGACTTCGTCAGGAGACCTCGACCACAAAAAGAAACTCAATCGAGAAGCCAATTCGTAGTCATCGACTGGATACGCGTCCGTGATGCCCGGCTTGTTTTTTTCGATACGGGTCATGAACTGAGGCGAAATTAAAACCGCTCGAATGAGATAAGCTTGTGCGGATTCGTGTGGCTCTTGATTCGAACGGGCCTTGGCATAAATGGCCATGAGTCTGTCGACAAAGCCTTTTTCAGCCGGTCTTCGAAAGGCTCTCGCAGCAAAACGCGTAATGGCCTTGCGAGCTTCGGCCACTTCCTCGTCGCCTAACACCCGTTTGCCAAACATTCGCTCGTAGAGTTCCGGTCGCGACTCCTTGGTGTCTCGAATGGCGTCAACAATGGCCTTGGCCGCATCGTGATACTGCTCGATTTGGACCGGCGAAAAGCTAAGCGCCTCGGCAAGATTATCAAACCCGTATCCCGTGCCATCCGGTACGAACCCATCCGCTAGCTTGAGCCGCAAGCCTGTTAGGTCTTCGATACAGTTGTCGTACTCGACGCGATTGAGTCTGCGAAGAATCGGTTTACCTGGATCGTTTGCCGATGTGCAGTCCAGGTTGTCGAGCGTCTTTTCCAGGAACTGCACAAGAAGAGCACGCTCGCCATCCGATGGTTGGCGTTCGTCGGAAGGGGGCATTTCCGAGCCTTTCAGGACGACCGTTGCCTTTTCCCAATTCTCACGATGGTCCAGTAGCATGCGCAGATCCGAGTCACGTGCCAAGTCCACGTTGCCGCTCTGATCCTCCTCGCGATGGCAGCGATAACAATATTTTTTGAACAAGCCCGAGATATTGCGGTCCCACGAGAGGGGATCGACTTTTTCCTGAGCGTAAGTGCTCGAACACAAAAGAATAAAAGTCGATACCAAAATCGTCGCGACTCGGGAGGGTGAGGCCACCCCTGCAAACATGTCTTCATCGACTTTGTCCAACCAATTCACGACTCGGGAGGGTGAGGCTCCTGCCGAACCATGGCGGCGCCAGCTCGGCAGGAGCCTCGCTCTCTCGTTGTTTTCCCTATTCGAGTTTTTCTCCAACCACACCAAAAGCTTGTAGATCATTGGAATTCTATACGTCCAAATCACGCAATCGCTCTTGACTGTCGCCAAACGACTCGGATGCGACCCCCATGCGATGCATCATGTCCAAATACAAATTGCAGATGGGGGTCTTCTTTTCGTACTTGATGTGACGGCCACCTTGCAGCAGTCCGCCACCTCCGCCAGCCAGCAAGATCGGTAAGTCGTCGTGATTGTGCTTGTTCCCATCGCTGATGCCACTTCCATAGCAAATCAATACGTTGTCTAACAAACTCTTCCCGTTCCCCTCATCGATCTGCGACATGCGAGAAAGCATCCGCGCAAACAGCTCCATATGGTGCGTATTAATCTTCGCAATTTCCTCCAGATTCTTGTCCTGTTGCTGGTGGTGCGATGTCGAATGGTGCGAGCCTGGTGCCTCGATCTGTGGGTACGACCGACCGGATTTCTCATACGAGAACATGAAGCTCGCAACGCGGGTTGCGTCGGTTTGAAATGCGATCGTCAAGATGTCCAGCATCAAGTTGACGTGGTCGGCGTACAACGAAGGGATCCCCTTGCCGTCCGGAATAATTAACTTGTCGATACCGGGCTCGTCCGCATCCGCCATGGGATCCTTTACGAACGCTTCTTGATGATGCGAATGCGAATCACGACTAGCAGTCGCCACCCGTTTTTCGATGCTTCGAAGTCCCTCCAGGTACTGCTCGAGTTTGTTGCGATCGGTGTATCCGAGTTTGCGCTGCAACGATTTTGTTTCGTCGCGGACCAGGTCCAGCACACTCTCCTCAATGGAACCCGACGAGGGTGTCGTTTGCTCAGCAGGTGTCGCACTCCAATCGGGACGTTTTGGAGGTTTGCCACGAAACAAGCGTTCGTAAAGCAGCTTCGGGTTTAGCTCTAATGCAGCTGGCGTGGTTTTGTTTCGCCATGAGATGTGCGACATATAGGTGCCGCTATAGCCGTGGTCTCCGCGGTGTCCTGGATCGATGCCGAGTGCGAGGGAGTCTACTGGAGTCTGGGTTCCAATGTGGCTTGCAACAACTTGATCGACCGAAGCGTTTCCAACTTCGGGTTCTTCGGAGTGTTTGCATTTCGCGCCAACGAGAAAGCCACCGCCAGCTGGCTCGTGGGCTGCCGACTTGCCATCGCAGTGATCGGCCGCCAAATTGCTGAGAACGAGTACGTGTTTTTTTACTGCCTCAAGAGGCTGCAAGATTCTCGGCAAGTCGCCGAGCAGACCGGGTTCGGCGGGCCGCCAATGACTCATGTTGACGCCATTGGGGACATAGAAAAATGCCATTCGCAACGGAGCCTGGCCAGTCATCGCTCCCCGAGCAGACGAAATCGACATCGCGTCAAGCCAGGGCAAAGCAAGTGCAGCCCCAGCACCTCTCAAAACGGTGCGGCGAGAAATTTTCGATGATTTGGACATTGGGTATCTTAGGTAGGTCTGGAAAGACTGGCGAGTCGGAAGGCCCATTAGTATACCACACCCGTCAAATCCGGTAAAATGCAGACCAACGTAGCATCGGATCTCCGAGACGGCAGAATTCGACTCAATAAATTTTCCTACCAACAAATTTTCCTACCAACGGCATTTAAAGACAGGTAGGAAGATTGACTGGTAGGAAGATAGTCGCATTCAGAACCCATGACGGAAAGCGGTCAGCGATCATTTTAGCGTTATCAGTTTGTCTTCGGGGTTTTCGATCAGCACGAGGCCGCGGAAATGGAGTTCTTGGGCCACCTTGTTGGAGTGAAGTTGTAGCCCGATGGAACCAGCTTCGCAAAGCTCTGGTTTGGGATCGGACCAATCCGCAACCGCTTGACCATTGATGGCGTGTTGGATTCGGTTTCCGATGGCAAGAATCTCCATGCGATTCCAATCGTGCTGCATTCCGGCCTTCTTAGCCAGTCCGCTATCGTCCTTGTAAATGCTGTTTCTGCGAAATAGATCGTAGTACCCATATGCAGATGGAAACATCACCAGATGCCCCATGTAGCTGTATGGATCGGACTCTTTCTCTACATTTTTCCCCCACAGCGCGATCCCCGAGTGCATTTCGCTCGTGACCAATTTGGCTTCAAAGATCAAGCGAAAGTTGCGATAAGACTTTTCGGTAACCAGGTAGGTACTTGCCTTGGGCGCATTGCCATCATCGTTGCGGGCAATGATCATTCCATCTTTCACAGAGAAGTATTTTTCGGTTTGTCCTTTCCAACCGTTGAGCGACTTTCCATCGAATAGATGGATGGCTTTTTCAGACGAAGGGAGTTTGCTGATCTGAGATTCAGACCAATCTGCGACGGGTTTGTCCTGGGCATTCGCGAACGAGGAAATGAGGAACAGACTTAGGGCTAGATTAAGTAAGCGGTTGCAATTCATAAGGCACTTTGGGAGCGAGAGGGAAAAACTGGTTAGACCAAGTTTATCATAGAAGAAAGCTTCGTAACGAAGCGGCGTAGTCACTTTCCAAAGGGCGCTTCCACCAAATCCCGCAGGCTTGTCCTGCGGATTGTTCGGCTCTTCGCTTTACTAGTGGAACGCCTCATCCTCTATCGCTTGCGATAGTGTTGGTAGTGAAAAACCGAAACTTCCGCAGGGTAAACCTGCGGGATTCTTTGTGACACTCGACTTGAGTAACGCTGAATGAGACTATCCTCGCGGGTGGAACTTTTGGTGGATCTTCTTTAATTTGCTGTTCTCGACGTGCGTGTAGATTTGCGTCGTTTGAATACTGGCGTGGCCAAGCATTTCCTGGATCAGTCGCAAATCCGCTCCGCCCGCCAATAAGTGCGTCGCGAACGAGTGCCTCAGTGTGTGTGGGCTGACCTCCGAATCGATCCCGGCTCGGAGTGCGAAACGCTTGATCAACTCCCAAATCGCCTCCCGCCGCAATCGCTGACCCGTTCGCGATAGGATCAACCAAGGAGACACCGCCAATTCTCGATTGGCTGCTAGGATAGGCCGATATTCCGCAAGATACAGCTCGATCGCTTCGATGGCCCGTTCTCCAAGCGGCACCATGCGTTGCTTGCTCCCTTTGCCTTCGGCCAAGCAATAGCCGTCTTTCAAATTGACATTGGCGATGAGCAAGTTACTGATCTCGGAGACTCGGCAGCCAGTTGCGTACATCAACTCTAGAATCGCTCGATCTCGTATCCAATGTTGGTCGAATTTTTGCGGTGCGGACAAAAAGCGATCGACTTGGGCAATGCTCAAAACCTTGGGAACCCGCTGCCAGACTTTGGGGGTCGTGAGCAATTCTGCCGGATTGTCGGCGATGGCGCTTTCCAATTGCAGGAATTTATAAAACATGCGAATCGCCACAATATGCCTGGAAATCGACGTTGCGGCCAGATTTTTGTTCTTGAGAAATGCAGCAAAGTCCGTCAAATCCGAGATTCCGAGCACGGTGGGGGAGCGACCATCGAGCCATTCTTTCATATGCTCTAGATCGCGACGGTACGCTTGTACGGTGTTTTCCGCCAAATGGCATTCACTCCGCAAGTAAATCGTGTAACGTTCGATCCAACCGGCCATGGTTTCAAATGGTTTTGGGGCTTCGGTGACCGCTTGTTTGAGTTTCTTTAGCTTGCTAACAGCCATGATTCAAATATCCGCTCGCGATGGTCGATCTAACGAAATACGATGATGCGTTTCAAGCGAGCCGTTCAGGCTCCCGATTGTAATGACTTTTTAGGGAAACTGTGGAATGAAGATATTGGTGGTCGGTGGGGCAGGGTACGTTGGTTCGCACTCAGTAAAACTGCTGCGGTCGCTCGGGCACACGGTTTGGGTCTACGACAATCTTTCCCGAGGCCATCGAGAAAGCGTGCCCAACGAGATGCTCATTGAGGGCAATCTGACGGATCGTGCGTTGCTGATGCGGGTCATGCAGGAGAAAGAGATCGAAGCGGTCATGCACTTTGCGGCCTATGCACTGGTCGGCGAATCTGTCCAGCATCCAGCCATGTACTATCAAAACAACGTGACCGCCACCTTCGAATTGCTTGAAGCCATGCGGTCGGCTGGCGTTTGGCGATTTGTTTTCTCAAGCACGACCGCCACCTACGGTCAGCCGGACAAGATGCCGATCTCGGAGGACACGCCGCAGAATCCAATCAACCCATACGGCTTTACGAAACTCGTGGTGGAACGCGCTTTGGCTGACTATGCTCACGCCTACGGCTTCGGTGTTGCAGCCCTTCGTTACTTCAACGCCTCGGGGGCTGCTGCAGACGGCACGATCGGTGAAGATCACGATCCCGAGAGCCACCTCATTCCCATCGTGTTGCAGGTCGCCTTGGGACAACGCGAGAGCATCTCGGTCTTTGGCAAGGATTATCCAACCCCAGATGGGACTTGTATCCGAGATTACATTCATGTCGAGGACTTAGCCACGGCCCACATTTCTGCGTTGCTCAAACTCAAGCCTAGCGCTGTCATGCAAATGAACTTGGGCACCGGCGTTGGCCATAGCGTGCTAGAAGTCATCGACGCTTGCCGTAAGGTCACTGGGCATGCGATCCCAGCCGTTTACTCAGACCGACGACCTGGAGACCCGGCTTGTTTGATCGCGGATAGTAGTCTCGCACAGTCAACACTCGCCTGGAAACCCAAATACATTGAAATCGAAAGCATCGTTGAGACGGCGTGGCGCTGGCATCAATCGCACCCAAAAGGTTATGTCTGAGTCATGCAAGACATCATCATCGAGAAACCGTACCAGTTCATTCCGCCGCATCGAGGGAACTTTATACCCAAGGTGATTCTCGCGCTGGGTATCGTCCCATGGTATCTTCGCAAATTCGAAGGGGTGGTATCGCATCAATTGCACGGTGTCGACCACTTGCGAGAGTCAATGCGGCAGGGGCACGGCGTCTTGCTTGCACCCAATCACTGCCGCTACGCCGATCCGTTGGTCATGGCGTTCTTGGCCCGCGAAGCACAGGTTCCCATGTTCGCCATGGCCAGCTGGCACTTATTTCAGCAAAGTCGTTGGCAGCGTTGGGCTCTCAGTACGATGGGAGCATTCAGTGTCTATCGCGAAGGCCTTGACCGACAATCGCTCGATACGGCAATCGACATGTTGGTCAACCCAAAAAGACCTTTGGTAGTCTTTCCAGAAGGAACGGTCTTTCGCACCAACGATCGACTTCAACCGTTATTGGATGGCGTCGCCTTCATGGCCAGGACAGCAGCCAAACGACGGGCCAAGGATGGTGGCACAGGCAAAGTGGTCATTCACCCAGTGGCGATCAAATATGTGTTCCATGGCAATCTTGAAAAATCGGTCGATCCAACTTTGGATGCGTTGGAAAAACGATTGACGTGGACGCTGCTCAAGGAGACGACAACTCTGCAACGCATCCATCGCATCACAGTGGCCATGCTGAGTCTCAAAGAAATTGAGTATTTAGGCTCGGCCCAACAAGGGAGTATCGAGGAACGTCAACAGCGGCTTGTCGACCATCTGCTCTGCCCCCTCGAACAAGAGTGGTTAGGCAAGATAGGGGTCGAAACGATTATTCCTCGCATCAAAGCTCTGCGGATGAAGATCGTTCCCGAGTTGACCACTGGGGAGCTGGACGAACGCGAACGAGAGCGACGCTGGACCCAGTTGTCTCGAATCTACTTGTCGCAACAGATCGCATCCTATCCGCCAGACTATTTGGTCTCGCCAACTACCGATACAAGAATACTCGAGACGGTGGAGCGACTGGAGGAAGACATTACCGATCGGGCGAGAGTTCATGGCCCGCTAGAAGTGATCATTCAAATTGACGAACCGATCGAGGTGCCAACCGACCGAACCCCGCGTGGCGAAGAAGACCCGATCATGAAAAGGTTGCGAGAACGCATGCAAACGATGCTCGATCGGTTGTCGAACGAAGCCAATCGGATCGATTGAGGCTATGCTGAGGGTCCTTGCCATCTGCTCTAGAGCTATGGTAAACATCCCCCGAGTAAAACTCGGGGGCATTGCTAAACAGGCGGCTCCTATCGACCGTGGGCAATTTTTGACCAGTATTTTGCATAGTCAAACTCGGGGCTATTCTCATGATCATGGCATCGAACGCATTGTTCCCTTGACAAGTAGGCTGTTTTTACCTTCGGATTCAACACATGCGATTGCGATGGGCCGTGACAGCTTTCGCATCCTACATTGACCAGTGGAGTTGACTTGGCCACTTGAACAAAACCACCTGCGATACCATAGCCAGTCGTGTGGCACTGTTGACACGATGGGTCGACATGGGAGCGTTTGTCCACCAACGTTTGCCATGCGTGCGAATGCTTCGATGAATGCCACGTTTGGTCATCCTGTTGGTGGCAAGCAATGCACGTATGCGAACCGGCGATTTGGTAGTCATGCTGATCGGGGATATTGGTCGACTGACTGGTCACCAGACCGGTTTCTTGGGCCGGAAAATCCCGATCCGCTAACGTACTTAGGAAGTCGTCAAGATTCTTGGACTGTCCCGCATCACGCGGCAGTGAACTTTTGACTTCAACGGCACCTCGTTGAACTGCCTTCCAGCCTTTGGCCATTTTCTGCAGCTCAATCTTGGCTAGAAATTTCCCTTTGTTGGTGGCCGACATGACCTCGACCGGTCCCACACTGGACGGCGCCAACATCTGCCCGGTGGGACCTCCAACAACATAGTCCACCTCCGGCAACGACTCCGCTAAAGCACGTAAGCCCGGTTCATCCATATAAGCTAGAACGATGCGGACATCGGCATGCACATTTTGAAGTACAGCTAGCGCACTCGCGGAAGCATCTCGGGCTTTCCATAAAGGGTTTTTGACCAAGCTCGGGTCGATAACGCCAATGACTAGAATTCGCACGCCGTTCCTTACAATAACTCGATGCGATGCGATCGCACTCTGAGTCGAATCGTCGACGTTGACCATTTGCAGGTTGGCGGATAACAAACGCGTTTTCGCCTCTTTCCCAATGGCAACCAATGTTTCGGGCGATAATTGCGTTTCCGGGGCTCCGATGTTGTGCACCTCGAGCCCCATTAATTGATCGCCCTGAAGGATTGATTTCAACTTAACTTGCTGGTATTCCGATTTGCCGGCCGCGGACCCACCGACATCTAGATAAACCACTCGATCTATCGGTCCAAACGACTTGATGAGCGAAGCCCGCCGCTCAAGACCGCCCGATTGATTCGCGGTACAACCACAGGGAGTAATCCAACCTGCAGTGTCACCACTAACAACAATATGCAGGTGGGACGAGGTCGAAGGACTGCAACCTAACATGCAGAGAACCACAGAAAGCCAACACGAGATGGTTTGTTTCGCCGTCATTGAAAATACAACGTTATTGAAGGAGGCTATAGATCAATACGTTGACGTTAATCTGTTCTGCATTGGTGATTTCATTCCCTCCGCAACAACAACATCCCTGCGTGTTCGAGGTGTCGTTGAGACCATCCTGCGAATAGAGGACGCCGAGCCGCGTCCCAAAGTGTAGACCTTCCAGTTGCTGAGGCGTACCGTGCTTAGCATTGAGTCCGCCGATATCGTAGACGGTATGATAGACGAGATGTTCCATACCGATAGCCTTCAACGACTGCTCTGGAAAAACCGTTGCCATCTCTCGGCGAAAGGACTGGTTCCATTCTTTCGAGGAACAACCAGCCGACGCCAGCAAGAAACCTCCGCGCTGAATAAATCGACGTAGATTGTCTCGTTCTTGTGAGAGTAAGGTGAACTCACCTTCGCCATTCATGATCAACATTGGGAAGTTGTAGACTTCGTCGCTAGCCAGCTTCACCGAATGCAGACGGCGGCTGGTACTGATGGAAGAGGATTCTTCGGCACGTCGCAAGAAGTGGTCGGAAAAGCATTCGCTCGTCTTGGTACCGGCGTAAACAAGGTTAGCGACTTTGATCACGGAACCGGATTCGCCACCCACGACTGCTGGATCGGCTATCGTTCCGTTCGGTTTGACAGGCTTGTCCGACTTCGCAGCATCGTCTGCCACAAGCGGGCATACCATGCCAATGCAAAGGCAGACGCGCAGTGACGGAAGCATTTTTTTGGGGTGTTTTAGGATTAACATACCGGCGGCGACCTCTAATGAATTTCAGTTCCAACGATCCTCATTGTAACCGAATTCGAGAGAACCCAACCAGTTTGGAGATCGTCCGGTTTCAGTTCTTGTACTTGCTTGCAATTCCGGGAGGGCGAGGCTCCTGCCGAGCTATTGCGCCATGGCTCCGCAGGAGCGTCGCCCTCCCGACCAACGCATTTGCAAGGTCCTAAACCGGACGATCTCCCGAGGGAGGGAAGCTTACGTGGGAAACCCCATCCAATACGATGTACGGCCAACTCACCCAGTGGATCACTCCGATTTCCACTGCATTTGCTAGCGGGCTAGCTTTCTTAAAACTTCGATGCCGCGATCCAGAGTTGCATCGGATGCCGCAAACGAAATGCGAAAATGGGTGTCGCGGCTCGAAAAAATGTTGCCGGGGATAATCAGCAACTCATGCTCGACCGCTCTTCGCACAAATTCGGTCGCTGTCCCTGACGGCACCTTGGGGAAGATATAAAACGCACCGCCTGGTTCCGTAAACTCATAGTAGTCCTTCAGACCTGCAACCATGCGATCGCGTTTTCCAGCATAGTCGCGGTAGTACTGGCTCATATCGTGATCCATGGCTGCCAGTGCTCCCCATTGCATCGGTGTTGGCGCGCAGACGAAAGAATACTGCTGCAGTTTGATCATGGTCTGAATCACTTCATTTGGACCATGCACATAACCCAAACGCCATCCGGTCATCGCATGACTCTTAGAAAAGCCATCGATGACGATGGTGTTGGGATTGAATTCAGCCGGGGATCGCATCGGACCCGAAAAATGAAAGCCGCTATAGATTTCATCCGAAATCAAAGCAATGTTCTTTTCTGCGCACAGTTTTGCAAGCCCCTCCATCTCGTCCAGTGTGGCGGTAACGCCTGTTGGATTACCGGGACTATTGAAAAGGACCATCTTGGTCTTTGGCGTGATCGCATCGCGGACCTTGTCGAGGTCGATTCGAAAGTCGGGATAAGTATCGATGAGCACTGGTACTCCACCCACCAATTGAATGAGTGGCACATACATGACAAAGTACGGGTCGAATACGATGACTTCATCGCCTGGATCGACCATGGAGAGCATCGATAGGACAAGACCGCCGCTGGTTCCTGAACTCACAAAAACTTTTCGATCTGGATGTTGGTACTTGCGATCGATGTCCGCTTGAAGACGTTCTCTTAAAGGCCCGATGCCTTGCGTCGGCGCGTAGGCGTTTTTGCCTTGCTCAATAGCCTCCACGCAGGCTTTCTTAATCGGATCAGGGACATCGAAATCGGGCTGGCCGATCGATAAGTTGATCGGGTTCTTGAGCGATGCCGCTAATTCAAAGACACGACGAATACCGCTGGAGTCGAAGGCCAACGTTCGTTTAGCAATCCAAGAACGATTGTGGGACGGGGGTGAGATTGGATGAGACATAGATATCAGATGGTCTTTTTGGTGATACTTGTGGACGAGCGAGGCCCTTCGCTCGTTGGAGTCAAAACCTGAGCGAGGGCCTCGCTCAGCCACAAAAACTAACCATGTGGCGCGCCCCAGAGCGCAAGCTCACGCATCGGAGTAATAAATTCACAGCCTATCCCTATTTCTTAGAAGTGCAACCGCCAGCAATCGCGCACACCGCACAACCGCCTGTGCTGCAGCCTGATTTTTCTTTGGTGCCGCAACCTGGACCACACCCGTGCTCTAACAAGGCTGCAAAACGGGAGGAGGAAACGCTTTTTTGATAGATTTCAGAGAGTTCTTGAACATGCTGCTCGGTTTCCAAGGACGGAGTTCCCAGGAAATGAAAATAAAGCGTACGTCCATCCATAAGAGGCTCCACTTCAAGCAAAACGTCGGGGCTTGATTGCCCCTGCAAAAAATCTTGGCACGCAATGCTTGCGTCAATACTGAGCTTGGTCAATTGTCCCCACAATAGTTGGTCTTCGGGTCGAGACTTGCGAATGAACTTGCTGGCAGAAGCCGTGTCGATGTAGTCAGGATGGGTAGAAGCTAAGACCTCCCCCATTTCGATGCCTCGGGCTGTTCGGCATAGGATCTGTTCGCCGCGAGTCAGTGCAGTGATGCCTGCCTGGACCGGAATCACTTCCTGCTGGTAGCCAACGCGAACCAAATAGAGACCAGTGCAATCCGCTGCTTGCACCTCTTCACTTACCACAGCATTCATTGGGCCACAGCATTCATTGGGAAAGAACCAGACTTTGCTCGCGTACGATTTCGATAGCTCTGCGCATGGCAGCTTGGTCGATTTCATGGACATTGATGCTATGGCCAACGGCCCTCAGCATGGTGACGGTTAGTCTACCACCCAGGTGCTGTCGAAACTCCTCCAAACCATCAAAAATTGCCTGTTCCGCAAGTTCGCTGTCAAAGAGTGGCAGGCCGAGGTCGCTGAGGACTTTCAATGTGCGTTGCACGTCCGCGCGATCCAGTCCATGTACCAAATGCGAGTAAACGGTATCGAGGGCAACGCCTATCGACACCGCTTCGCCATGCCGCAAACGAAAGTTGGTAAGGTGTTCGAGTTTGTGCGCGGACCAATGGCCAAAGTCGAGAGGCCGGGCTTCTTGCATTTCGAATGGGTCGCCACCATGGGTTATATGGTGCAAATGCATCAGTACGCTTGAACGAATAGCAGGCATCACAGCATTCCAATCGCGATTTGCGATCGCTTTGGCATGATCGCACAAGAATCGAAAGGCCGATGCACTCTTCAGCAACGATACCTTGACGGCTTCTGAGAAGCCTGCCCGGAAATCGCGGTCCGGCAAATTGGCAATGAGAGTCTGATCGTTGACGACGGCCCATGGGACCGAGAAGGTCCCCTTCCAGTTCTTTTTTCCGTACGCATTAATTGCGTTCTTAACCCCTACGCCGGAGTCGGCTTGCCCAAGGGTGGTGGTTGGGAAACGGATCAAACGAATACCTCGATGAGCGATCGCAGCCGCGTATCCGACGGCATCGAGCACCGCTCCACCACCTATGACGAAGACGTAACTGCGGCGATCGAGCCCATCCCTATCGATCGCCCGAAAGATGTTTTCGATGGCGTCCGGGTCGTTTTTGATCTGCTCGCCACCGTCGACAAGTGCGATAGGAGCAACCAGATCGATCGCAGCGTCCGACTCCGCTATTCGCTGCGACAAGTTGCGTAATATTGTCCCGTTACTTTCCACCACGCTGCGATCGATCCAAATTTGGACGCGGGCTTTGGCTGAGTCCGTTTTGAGGAGTGGCAGGACCTGATCCCAATCATCGGCGAAGCAATCACGGGTGCAACGCAACCGAAGCAATTGCGGTACCGAAAAATTCACGTCGAGTGAATCTTCTGCAACGGACCAAGGGATAGAAGCCATGACTGTACGACCGGGAAAGGGAGGGGAGGTTGTGTTTTGGTAGGAACCAATGGGCGGCGTCGCATTGGAAGTCGAAGCTTCAGTTTAACTCAAAACGCTAGCAGAGACTAGATTCTGATCCGGATGCTCAGAAATTGCTATATTTTGTTTCCCACCCTACGGTGAGCGGCAGTCTGAAAACTACCTGCCAAGGGTTCCAATGGGACTGCCAAGGGTTCGAATGGAAGAGCGAAGTTCCAATGGGAGAGCGAAGTTCCAATGGGAGAGCAAAGTTCCAATGGGAGAGCAAAGTTCCAATGGGAGAGCAAAGTTCCAATGGGAGAGCGAGGCTCCTGCCGAGCTTGGCTTTGGTTCGGCAGGAGCCTCTCCCTCCCGGTATAAACAATGGTGCCGCTCGCCTAAAGGGCCAATGGTTAAATGTTCCGGTCTGATCTCAACGTGACGGACGATCCTGCAAAGATGGTATGCGGGAAGAAAAGACCACTTGTCTATAAATCTCGCTCAGTGAAATGGTTATCTGCAAAGACTCAAGAAAAATTGTTTTATCGAGGTCCCGTTGTTCTCGCAGTATCCAGAGACCGTTTTCTTGCCTCGCCAAACACTCAACTCCAGGTCCGTACTGTGAAATGAGAACAATTTCTCGAATGCTAGGAATCAGTCGATACTGGGCAGACTTGAAACCGCGATCGTACCTCTCAGTCGATTCAGAGAGGACTTCAATCACAAGCAGCGGATTTAATTTATTAGAGTATCGAATTGGTCGTCCTCGAGGCGGGGCTCGCCACAAACAATTGCAACGTCCGGGTAAGTGTACAGTCCTGACGCGGCAATCTTGACTCGCATGTCATTTGGATAGATCTCACACCCTCGGTCTCGCAGCTCCAGCCGTTCATTTCGAGTGGTTTTTTCGCCAGACTCGTAGATCTGTCGCTCCGTCGACGGAAGTCCTCCCTGTCGAAAGTCGAACGGATCATAGAGTCTTATTCGAAAATTGGGATCGCGTATGTTCGCTCGAGCGGCGTTGTAAAAACTACTAATCACAACCCGAAACGTAAGTGAGGGACCCCGAAATTGTCCCTCGCTTACACTTCGGGTTGGGATACTCCAATCAGCCGCTCGCCTTAGATTAGAACGAGGTCGGGAGAAAATGAGTTTCCGACGACACTGACCGTCCTTCGCGGAGCGAACGGACCTACGGAAACGTCCGCCTCAAGCAGCTCGGCTTTTCATCGACTGCTGTGCGTTGACGCAATGCGAAATAAGGCTTCGGCTGCATTCTTCCCAGGTGGTAGGCTTTCGCATTGGCAACTGGCCAGCCGATCGATCCGCGATCAACTCCCACTTCTCAATTTCCGAGACAAGTGTGGACGGGTCGTTCAAATCAAAATACACACAGTCCAATTTGCCAACTTCGCGATGGATTGGCGTGTCGCTGGCAAACGTTTTTTTGCCGAACCAGAGCGATTCGACGATGGGTAGTCCAAACCCTTCTACGATAGAGGGGAAAATAACGCCTCGGCACGATTTGTAACAGTGCTGCAGGTCCGTGTCCTTGATGTCATGAAAAGCGAAGAGTTGCTTTCCGTAAGCCGGATGGTTGCGAATCCTCTGCACCACATCTTCACAGAGCGAGCCAACACGACCGATGAGACAGAGCCGGAGATCCGTTCGCTTTTTCCAGATCAGGTCAAAGGCATCCAGTAGGTAGTGATGGTTCTTTCGTGGATCGAAGGTGGCGACCATCAAGTAGGGGGGGCTTTCGCAACCGTTGTTGGGAAACAACTCGAGTACATCCGGTCGGATATCACCTTCCACTAGTTTCAATTCCGCGCCAAGGGTTAGATGCCGGATCGCTGAAGGGACACTGGACAACTCCGACCGATGTTCATGTATGTAGTTCTTGACCTCGGTCTCAACGGTTTGCGAGATCGTGACGAGCAGATCGGAGTTTTCAATCGCATGATGTAGGTATTTGCGAAATCCCTCCATCCGCTTGACGCCTACATACTGTGGGTGCGTCAATGGAATTAGGTCGTAGATGACGGTAGCGACGGTGGCACCGTTTCTTCGCGCAGCCGCAGCCGCGTGCCAAACGCCGCGCTTGGTCCAATAGGCGTCGGGCAAGACAAACAGGTCGTTTTCGTTTGGATCGATGGCCTTCCCATTGAATGCTAGCGATTGCCGAATGAAATACATGTACGCCGAATGAGGAAGCTTAAAAATTCCTAAATGACCAGCTTGGGGCATCACCCACTTTTTGACCCGAGTCGAGTTGGTTCGACTGCAAATCCAATTGGCAATGCGAGAATACCATTTTGGCAAAGAGCGATGGACGTTGGACTCTACCGACGCCAGTTTGGCGAATCGGTTGGCCAGTTGATCATTGATGCACACAAACTGATTGGAGTGATGGGTTACCACCTGAGGATTAGGCAATCCTTCTTCAGCACACCAGCGACCACATTCCGAGAGGATATTTCGTACGACGCGTTCAATTCCAGAATTCTTGCCGGTCGCGATAGTATGCGAGGCATCCACGAACAACCGCATCGGCTGGTCTCGGTTTGCATGCATCTGTCGGAGGGGTGGATTCATCAGTCTAGATTCTGATTTCGATTACCGGCGGTACGTTGAATCGGAATAGGTATTGGACCACGGAGGTTCACAGAGATATCCAATCTGGCTTTGAGCGTCAAGCTTAGCTTTGACTGCCCCAAGGGACCTGATTGGCTAGCAATTTTCTTAGGCGAGTGCCCGAGGCCATGACGTTGGTATTGACTGCTGCGCCGCGAAGGCATAAGTGAAGCATAGCGACATGCACTTCTGCGCCGAAATGGATTGCCACAAAATGATTTACCCACGAGCGAAGTTGACGACCTCCCTGAAAGAAATTGTCCGGATTAACAACCCTCCCGCTGGAAGGGTCGAGCGAAGCGAGGGGAGGGTGATTTTCGTTGCAAATCCCTGCGAGAAAACCCGGACCGACTTTAACGGGGTCGTACTATTGGGTATCTCCTTGGTGCTGGCGGTGCTATCTATCCTGGTTGCTATTTGGACGCTGCAGGACGCGAGATCGAACAACGCATTCCTGTTTTACGGGGATCCGCTATGGCCTGCTTCGCTCTATGAGGACGTGATGGTGGATGGGTTTCCGTACTCCTCCTTCATGTTGCCTGGCTCCAACTCGTTTTTTCCGGATGTTGGACTTTACTTTGCCATACGTGGAATGGTGGGTAGCGTCAACCAATCGATGGGGCTTTGGATGTTGGCTTTCGATGTATTTCTTGTGTTTGGAGCCTTGAGTGCTATTTTGGCATCCGCCCCAAAGTTTCGTCGGATACCGGCTGCTGCGTTGGCGATCTGCGGTAGTGCATTCATGGTCGCCCTTTGTAGTTCTGGGTTCTTCGGTCGAAACGGCAGTATTTTTCAAGCGTTCCTTCCGGTTCACCACGGTGGCGCCGTAGCCTGTGCTTTTTTCGGCTTCGCATTCACTCTGGTTTATTTGACCCGTGAAAGTTCGAAACTCTGGCGGTCCGGCTTGCTGGCCGCGGTGTTTTTGCTATGCGCTGCCATCGTCGCATCGGACCGCTTGTTTCTAGTCTGGTTTACAGGTCCCATGTTGGTGGCGCTTTTTCTGACGCATATCAAGGGCAATAGCTTACTGGCATCGGACGCAATGACTCCACGGAGTCGTTACCTCGCCGTGGCAAGTTCCATCGGCGGTGGTAGCTTGCTGGGTCATATTTTAGCCAAGTTCCTACATCAGTCCAACGGCGATGTGCTCAATCACTTTTTCTCAGGCGCGGTATTGAGGGGCTTGCCATACCGATGTTACCACTTGTTCAAGTCACTATTGGAGCGTTGCTTAATAGGTGACGTCGCGGAGATCTCGATGGTACTATGGTTTCCGGTATCGGTAATCGTACTTTGGCAAGCTTTCCGGCGAGCGAGGACGAAGCAGTCAATCGATCGCAACGCGGACGACAGTGAATCGTCATCTTACTTTTTTCCTGTAGACAATCCTCGGTTTGTGTTGTATTGCTGCTTTACCTGCGTCATGCTTTTGGGCAACGGCGTAATCTTCCTGATGAGTGCCGTTTCGTTGGTTGTGTTGGGTAGTTCTCCATGGCCCACGTTCTCTCGCTACTTCATGGGCCCGGAAATGTTCTCCATGTATGGATGGTCATTGCTACTGGTGCACCGGCTATTCCCCGTAGCCTGGGGTAAGGGTCGCGTACAATCAACAATTCAAGTTGGGCTGATGCCAGCATTCGCCGCGCTGGCCATTGGAGCTGTGTTTTTGGCAGGTCGAAATCCTACCCGTAGTACCTTCACGGACTATCCATTGAACGTCGAGCGGATCGATGCCGAATGCAAACGACTTGGCCTTGAATATGGCTTGGGCGATTATGCCCAGACACGGATCGTGTCGCTCCTGTCCAAGGAGGGGGTGAAAATTCGTCCCTATGCTTTCGATCCGGCTTTTCCAATGCAGATCAAGGCGTTTCATCATACAACTAGCGCCGCCTGGTTTTGGCAGCCACCGCGGTCGAGTTCAAAACCTGTCAAATATGAATTCATCGTGGTTCGCAATGATCCGATCATCAAGGATTCACCGTCGATCGAGCATCTCACGCAGTTGCTTGGCGAACCGGCCGAAAAAATCGACGTTGGATGCAACTACGTCATGTTGGTCTACAATCGCCCGACTGACGTTCTGCATGCCGCCTTCACGCATGAGCTTAACTACTTGAATTGCCAGTTTCGATATGGCGGCCAGAATCAGGTCACCTATCCCGGGGGCTCGATGATGTCTCTCAAAAAATGCAGCTCGCTAGAGGAATCTCGCACAGCAGTGGAGGGAGATGACAAACCAGGTGTCATGGCCTTCGGACCCTACTTAAATCCGCCAGGCGATGGACATTACCAAGTTGTATTTCGCACTAGCTCAAAAGGGACAGAGGTCTCGAATGGTCGAGTCTATGCGCTGCTTCACATACAAGGTGGACCGCACCTGGTTTTAGGAGAGCAAGAAACGCCCACCGGTGCAAACCAGGAACTCAAAATGGAGTTTGAGGTGGCAACTGGAAATGCGCTTGGTCAAATGGAATTCCAAACCGTCTTTTCCGGACAGGGGAAGCTGACGCTCCATGAAGTGGAATTGTCACGTGACTGGGCCGAGAAGAAATAGATGGCGGTGCCGTTTTCCACGGTAAGCTTAGCCTTTGTAAAATGACATCTTTGCCGAGAACGGATTGCCCGGATCATGACTGTCCCGCCATCGAAGTTGACGACAACCGTTACGGGAGTTGTAATCCTGGGCATTGCATTGTTGCTGGCTGTGTTGACGGTCCTGGTTACGATGCGGACCTTGCAGGACTCGAGAGCCAGGAACGATTTCCTATTTAATGGGGATCCGCTTTGGCCAGCCTCGCTCTACGAGGACGTGATGGTGGACGGTTTTCCATACTCTAGTTTCATGTTGCCAGGTGCCAACTCCTTTTTTCCGGATGTCGGACTCTACTTTGCAATTCGAACGATGACTGGTAGTGTCAACAAAACCATGGCCCTCTGGATGTTGGCTTTCTCGACGTTTCTTACACTCGGAGCGGCCAGTGCCATTTCGGTATCCGCCCCTCCTTCGTATCGAACCAGGGCTTTCGCGTTGGCGATTTGCTGTAGCTCATTCTTGGTAGCACTTTGTGACTGGGGATTCTTTTGGGGCAACCTCAGCATTTTACAGGCGTTTCTACCTGTTCACCATGGTGGAGCCGTAGCTTGCGCTTTCTTTGGCCTTGCACTGACTTTGGTGTATTTGACGAGTGAAGGTTCCACGCTCTGGCGGTCTATGCTGTTGGCGTCCATTTCCATGATGTGCGCGGCGATTGTAGCGTCGGATCGCTTGTTTCTAATTTGGTTTACTGGTCCGATCATCGTGACGCTCTTTTTAACGCATTCCATGCGGATTCACTTGTTGGCTTTGGGAGCAACCAATCAACGGAATCGATTCCTAGCTGTGACTGGCTCCATCGGCGTTGGCAGTCTGGTGGGGCATTTATTGGCCAAGTTCCTGCATCAGTCCAATGGAGATGTGTTGAACCACTTCTTTTCAGGCGCGGTATGGAGCGGTTTGCCATACCGATGTTACCACTTGTTCAAGTCGCTGTTGGAGCGTTGCTTAGTCGGTGACTGCGCCGAGATCTCGATGGTGTTATGGTTTCCGGTATCGGTTTTCGTCCTCTGGAAAGCCTTCCAGCGAGCAAGGACTTTGCATACAATCGGTAGCAACGTAGAAAACCGTGAGCAATCGTTGCAACTCTTTCCGGTCGCGAATCCCCGGTTTGTGCTGTACTGCTGCTTCACCTGCCTCATGTTTTTGGGCAACGGTGTCATTTTCCTGCTTAGTTCAGCCTCGATGGGTGTGTTGGGAATTCATCCGTGGCCTACGTTTTCCCGGTACTTCATGGGGCCCGAACTGTTTTCTATCTATGGCTGGTGTTTGCTGCTGGTGCATCGGGTGTTTCCCTCCGAATGGGGCAAGACTCGCCTACTGGAACGAGTTCAAATCGGATGGATGCCTACATTCACAGCAATGCTAATTGGA
This sequence comes from Pirellula sp., assembly GCA_031372345.1. Lineage (GTDB taxonomy): Bacteria > Planctomycetota > Planctomycetia > Pirellulales > Pirellulaceae > JBKCUI01. Next base: position 6,895 of record JANMLD010000285.1, on the reverse strand, counting down.
GCGAACCTTTTAGCAAGTCGAAGTCCTAGTCGCGCTGCATTCAATGATTACCCGGTAACTGTTGAGCGGATCGATGCAGCATGCAAACGACTTGGCCTTGAATATGGTTTGGGCGATTATGCCCAGACTCGAAGCGTGACGCTCCTCTCCAGGGAGGGTGTCAAGATTCGACCATATGCTTTCGATCCGGCCTTTCCAATGCAGATCAAGGCGTTTCACCATACGACCAGCGCCGCCTGGTTTTGGCAGCCACCGCGATCGAGCTCAAAGCCTGTCAAGTATGAATTCATCGTGATCCAAAATGATCCGGAGATCAAGGATTCACCATCGATCGAACATCTTACGAAGTTGCTTGGGGAACCATCCGAGAAAATCGATGTCGGAAGTAACTACCTCATGTTGGTCTACAATCGCCCGAATGACATTCTGCATTCCGCGTTCACACATGAACTGAACTATCTGAATTGCCAGTTTCGATACGGTGAAAAGTATCATGTCACCTATCCTGGCGGCTCGATGATGTCTCTTGAAAAGATAACCTCGATTGAGGAATCGCGAACGGTTGTGGAAGGCCACGACAAACCTGGGGTGATGGCCTTCGGGCCCTACTTGATCCCGCCGAGTGACGGACACTACGAAGTTGTATTTCGCACTAGTTCCAAGGGGACAGAGGTCTCGAATGGAAGGGTCTACGTTTTGCTTCACATGCAAGGAGGCCCCCACCTTGTCTTAGGTGAGCAAGAAACTCCCTGCGGTGCGAACCAGGAAGTCAAGATGGAGTTTGATGTGGCAGTAGGAAGTGCGCTCGGCCACATGGAGTTTCAGACCCTCTTCACTGGTCAGGGGGAGTTGACGCTACACGAGGTGGAATTGTCACGCGACTGGGTAGGAAAGCACTAAGGCGAGCGGCGATGTGAAAACTACCAATCTTAACCCGCAACGTACAAGACGGACCTGCGGAATTGTCCTTCGCATACGCAAACGCATCGGGTTGGGATATTCCAATCTGTCGCTCGCCTAAAAGAAACGGTTACGGCTAACCACATCAACGCCAATTTCCATCTGATTCTCTATTTGTTCAATCCGATTGGGACAGGGCGCAGGGGGCATATACAAGCGGACTCTATCTTCGTTTTTAGCAAACAGGTGCAATAGTTTCGAAACCCGTTCCTGATGGTGCCTCGGGTGGAAAGCGATGATGTTGTATCCGTTTGCGTACTCTGCCGGAAATGACTGCGATTCGGTTGGGCGATGTTCGACAATCCCTTCCGAGCAAACGAAAAGAATCTCATATCCATAAGCCAGCAATCGCGAAAGCGGTTGCCAAGGTTGGTATCCAAACGCTTTCTCCCAAGGAGCGAAGAGTTCGATCAGCATGAGCGGGCGTGCGCCCGATTCGAACAGGTTAACCGATCCTCGCAAAACCAAATCCTCCGCACCTTCGACATCGATTTTTAGGAAGGTTGGGGGCTGCACTCGGCTTGACTCCAGGAAGGAGTCCAAAGTAACGAACTGGGATTGATAGCTCTCGATCTGAACCGCAGACTGATTCACCCGCCAAACATCTTGGGCTTTCGACCAAGCTGCCTGTTCGGCCATCGAGCCAACTCCGAACTCCAATCCGTAGTCAGAGCGAGGGACATGGATGCAACATGTCTGCGGTTTATCGGAAAGTCCCCAGGGGAGAGGGACAATAGGACAACGCGACTCTGTGGATTTGTCTTGTTGGAGACTCTGGCACATCGCTTCAAACAGTGGCCAGACCGGTTCAAAAGCAAACACTTTGCCCGACTCGCCCACAATTTTGGCCAGAAACATCGACAACGCCCCTTTGTGCGCGCCGACATCAAAACAGATATCGCCTGGTCGAAGGAGCTTGGAATAGATTTCATCCTCGATCGAATTCGTCGCGGGTTCGACATTTGCTTCAGGAGGCAAACCCACTGATTCCTTCGAGGAGGGGAGCTGACCCAAAGAGGTCGGCTTGCGAAGAAAGCGTTTAAAAAGAGAAGAACGCATCGTTGTAACTCGCAGAAGAAGCAGTTTCCGTCAAAGAGTCGAATTGTAGTGCCGATAGCACAGTCGAATAGACCTTTGACGCTAGCTCGTTCTGCGAACAAAGCGTGTTCGTGGTCAGCCGGTCGGACTCTACTCGTGTTTTAGGTAGATGTCGGAATGTGGCACATTGTAAAGGGATTCTCGATTGAGTCTTGTCAAGTCGGGCATGTGGCCGATTCCTCGATAGCCTTCGTGGCAGATTCGATACGGAGTCATGCGTTGCTCGACCAATAGGAAGTCCCACATGGCTTTGATGTAGGGAATCCGATGTGTTTCTAGATTGCTGGTGTTGGGATCCCACTCCATGATAATTTCAAGGTTTGGGGAGCGACTGATAATCTGTTTGGCTCCGCCGATCACGTAGCTTTCGGATCCCTCTGCGTCGATGAGCATCGCCTTGATGCTGGATTCGTTTCGTGTGATTCGATCCACCGTTCGGCCTTCGGCGGTGATCTCGGTCATGATTCCTTTTGGAACGAATCGTCTTTCTTCATCGACAACTTTGTGGACATTGAGACCGGACCAGTGACCTTGTTCGAGACTATCCACCGTCTCAGTTTTGGAAAACATGTTTCCGCCGCCGATGAATTGAGGATCGCACAAGAACGAGATTTGTTTTTCTTCCATGTCCGGAGAGACGGCCGCACACAGAAAGGCTTGAACGATACCAGGCAGACCGCTCCAAAAAATTCCCTTCAACAGAAATCGATACACGTGCGGATTGGCTTCGATTGCAAAAACTTTGCCTTGTCCGCCCACCTGGTGGCCAGCTAGAAACGAGTAATACCCAAAATTCGCACCCACATTGACGACGGTATCTCCACGACCAAACATTGATGCAAAGACTTCATTGGTCCATGGCTCAATGACACCATCGCGCACAATCCCGATAGCCACATCGAGATTCCAGCTTGGGACCACCATGAGGTATCCTCGCTTGGTTTCTACCAGCAGTTCGTTCTCGAACAGTGGCAGGATTCGCCGTTCTTTTACGGGAGCAGGCGATCGATGAACAGGTTCGGACTCCTGAGAATTGTGTAAATGCATGTCCATTGCCTGGCCCAAGCCCTTGCGTTTTTTCTTCAAAAAAAGATTCATATTGGAGACCTATTAGAATTCCTGTCCTTGTACACTAAACCACTTCCTCCAGCAACTTGGTTGAAACGCTAAGCTGCTCGGAAGATACCTTTTTCGCCTACATTTCCGGGCTTCAATCCGACTTGTTCGTAGATATGGATCACATCGGAAACGGCTGCATCCCACGAATGGGAAACACAGAATTCTGTCGCTCGATTAACCAACATCTGACTGAGCAAAGCATCATTAGCGATTTTTTGAATTGCCCAGGACAATTCACCGACGCATCCTGGCGTGAACATAAACATGCAATCGCCGATCCGATTCACGTTTTGAAAGGCGTCAACTTTGCTTGCAATGACTGGCTTTCCCGAACTCAGCGCCCAAGTGATGGCTCCGGATCCGGACAATTCTGTGTCCGCTCGATACGGTGCCAGACAAATATCCGTTGCAGCAAAATAGCGATCGGCCGTTTCTCGATCGACCCAACCCGTGATGCGAATGCGGCTTTGCAACTCTTGAGGTATCGTGTGCACTAGCGAATCCAAAAACGAATCTTTGGCCTCAGGATGCATGCCTCCAACGAGTGCAAGGTAATAGTTTTCGGGGAGTTTTTTCATCGCTTCAATCGCGATGTCGTGTCCTTTATATTTACCTAAAAACCCAAAAATCGTAACCAGCTTGGAGTCCGCAGGCAGATTCAGGCTCTCTTTCGCGGAGACGGAATCCAGGTGAATCTTGCGGGGGCTTAAACATGGGTGCGGAATGACATTTACCGACGAAACCGGAAAGCCGTGCTTCACAAACGACTTCCGTGTTCTTTTCGTGTGCACGATCGCGCTTGCATGGCCGTTTCCTTCACGAAAGTTATGGCAAACGTACTTTCCCCAAAGGCGTTTTCGCTTAAATCGATTCAGAATTCCTTTTAAACCCGAGTACTTACGGGTTTCCATGTCCGTGTGGAACGTCGTGACACTCGGAATATTTAGGAGCCGCAAGCCTGCCAAGACGCTTCCATAGCGTTTGCAAGCAAACTTCTGCCCGAGCGCGTAGCCGAAGAGTCCGTGCTCATGCTGAATATGAACCAGATCAAATCCCTTGGCTTTGCTGAGGAGGCTTTCTCGCCATTGCGAGATGTCATCCGGTAGTAAGTCGGGCCAATCACTCGGAATCAATGGAAAGATATCATTCTCGAATCCAACTTTGGCGAGTGAACGAACGAAATTGTCGCAGTAGGTCGCAATCCCACATGGAACCTTCCAAGTGGAGATATGGAGAATTCGGGCTGCCATTCGCGTTTCGGCTTTCCATGGTAACGGGAGTAGGAGCGGTGCGCTCGGACTAATCGACGTTCGGCCATGATCTGAGATTTCATAGATGCGTGTCAAGGTCGAACGGGCACCCTGATTCCCAGGTTCCCCCCAATTGCCCCAACGCTATTGACCGGCCACCAACTTTTCTGCGATACCGGCATCTTCAAAACCCGAACTTTTGGACTGCCTCTCCGACTCTTGGCACGGATGTCGAACACTCGATGAAAAATTTCTGGACGGCGATTCGCGATTCACTACACCATTCGCCTGCAATCATTCTCGCCACACTTTGCTCGGTGGGTATCGCTTTTCTGTGGGGCTCAAACATCGGCGCTCTCTACCCCGTCATCGACATGACGCTCAAGGGAGACTCCATGCAGAGCTGGTTTGAAAAGAGTATTGACGCAGCCAACGAGAAACGAACACACATCGAATCCGAAGTGCAATTCGTGGGGAAACCAGCGGATATTGCATTCCGCTTTACGGGGCAGCAAGTTGTCGCGAAATCCAGATTTCAAAAATCACGAGAAAAAGATTTGCGAACGGAACAAGCCAATCTCGCGTGGTTAGAGTGGGGACTCCAGTGGGCAAACGCCTTGTTGCCCCGCGATCCGTTTCAGACCATTTGTTATATCATGGGGCTGTTAATCGTTAGTACGCTGCTAAAACACGTGCTGATGCTAGCCAACGATCTTCTTATCGGCCATGTTTCGACAAGTATCGCCCGCGGCATCCGAATGCGAGTCTTCGATGTCGCGATGCACATGGACAAAAAAACGTTTCAAACATACGGTACGAGTGGGCTGATGGCTGCAATTACCTCCGCAGCCGACGGTCTGGCCGCAGGCCTCATGAGCCTATTTGGAGCTGCCGTGCGAGAGCCGCTTCGCGTTTTGTCCTGCTTGATCATGGCCTGTTTTATCAGCTGGCGCCTGCTGCTCCTGTCGTCTATCCTCGCGCCTCTCCTAATCGTCGTCGTCATCTACTTCAACAAAAAGATACGATCCATCGCATCCTCGATCCTCGGTCGCAACGCGGGCTTCCATGAAGTCCTGCTCGAAGCGTTGAACAACATTTTCACCGTGCAGGCATTCACCATGGAAAAGCAAGAAAACGATCGCTTTAGCGATTGCACCAAGGACATGCGGCGAGCAGGGATGAAGATGATTTTTTACACAGGCCTAAGTAAGCCATTTACCGAACTCGTTGGTGTTGGAATGGTCGCGATCACCGTTTGTGCTGGTGCTTATCTAGTCGTTAACAAAGAAACACACATCTTCTTTTTGCGAATTTGCGACAACCCAATGAGTATTACGGACCTCTTGATTTTCTTTGGATTGTTGATTGGAGCCAGTGACCCGCTCCGAAAACTTTCGGGTGTTTCCATCGCAATCTACAGCGGCGCGATGTCCGCCAACTTCCTTTACGGAATTATCGAAACGAAACCGGTGTTGCCCCAACCGGAATTGCCAGTCGTAATCGAGGGACGCCACCAACGTCTCTCCGTAGCGAATGTCAGTTTTCACTATAATCCTAGCCAGTCTGTACTCAAGAACGTCAGCTTGGACATTCCATTCGGACAAACAATCGCAATATTGGGTGCCAACGGATGCGGGAAATCTACCCTGATTCAGTTGCTGGGTCGCTATTACGACCCTGTCGAGGGAAGCATCCAATTCGATGGCATTGACCTGCGGAATATGGCCACGCACGATATCCGCAATCGAATATCGCTCGTGAGTCAGAGCACCGAACTATTCAATCGGACGGTATTTGAAAACATACAATATGGCTGCCCAAAGAGCACACGCGATGAAGTGGTTGACGCGGCCAAATTGGCTCATGCTCATCAGTTTATTATGGATTCCTTAAGCGATGGGTACGATACTATCGTTGGGCAATCTGGCCAGCGGTTGAGCGGCGGACAGCGCCAGCGCATCGCCCTAGCGCGCGCGATCCTTCGCAAACCGGAGATTCGCATCCTGGACGAGTCGACCAGCCAAATCGACATGGCTAGCGAACTCCAAATCCGCGAAACGCTTCAATCCATGAAGGGTCAAATGACTATCGTGATCATCACCCACCGCGAGGCTCTCATCGCATTGGCTGACCAAGTCTATCATATGAAAGATGGGATCTTAACCGCAGCTGTCTCTGCTACTGCGACGGCAGCATAGGCGGCCGGCGATCTGAAAACTACCGATCCTAACCCGATACATAAGTCAGGGACCTAAGAAAATGTCCCTCGCTTACGCTGCGGGTTGGGATACTCCACTAGGTCTCAATCAAGGGTTTGGCTGGCTTCTTGGGCCTCGATCTTTAGCCGGGCCGACATCTGAATGCTAGCTTCTCACTTGTTGGCAAATTCTGGAAATTCGTTTGTTGAGAAGCCCAGCTTAAAGCTCCAATGGAGTGAGCCTAAAAATTCATTCAAAAGGAGCTTCAAG
>JANMLD010000278.1:0-5089 GCA_031372345.1 Pirellula sp. | reverse complement strand
GTCAACTGACGGCTCCCAGGCTCTGAGCGCGGTGGCGTGTGTAGTGTTGAACAATCGTATAAAAGAATGGCTGACCGAGTGCCAATTCTCCATGACTTTCAACAACGCAGCCTGATTCCAATCGTACAGGTCGAAAATTTTCCTGCCCACAAATTTTCCTACCCATCGCGTTCGTGGTTCGTGGTTCGTGGAGATCGCCCGTTTGCTCGATCGACTCGACCACCAAAACCGTTCCCATGTCCAGATCCATGTCATCCGGCATACGCTGCTACGATACAATTGTCGTTGGCGTGGAGTCGAATCCAGGCCTTAGTTCCGTTTCCCATTTACGTTTGTGTTCTTTCCAGGTGGATCATGCAGCAAGTCAAAATTTTCAAGAGTGTCGACACTGAATTAGGGGACATGGAAAGCCAAATCAACCATTGGATCAAGGAGAATAAAGCCACTATCCTCTCGATCCACGGTAATATCTCTCCCCAAGCTGGCAAACATGGCGTGCAGGGTTCGTTTAGTGCTGCCGACGTATTTGTGATTGTACTTTACGAAGCGTAGATTGGGATAACCTTGATGACACGTGTTTTAGTGCTAGGAGCGCATCCAGACGATGCGGAGTTTTTCGCTGGCGGGTTGCTTGCTTCCCATCAACGGGCGGGATCCACGCTGAGGCTGGTAAGTGTGACCAATGGCCAGTCTGGCCATCAGTCGGTCCCTTCGCCCGAACTCGTCGTTCGTCGCCGAGCGGAAGCGGCAAGCGCTGGACAGGCGATCGGTGCAGACTATTTGACTTGGGATTTTCCAGACGGTTCGTTGCAGGCCACACTCGAATTGCGTCTGGCGATCATTCGCGAGATTCGTACTTTTCGCCCAAACTTGGTTTTGACGCATAGGCCGTTCGACTACCACCCGGACCATCGCGCGGTCGGTCAGGCTGTCCAAGACGCTTCCTACATGGTTCTCGTGCCAAAAATCCTACCAGAGGTTGAACCCCCTGGCGTGGAACCGGTCGTCGCCTACATGGTCGATTTGTTTACGCGCCCTTGCCCGTTTCGAGCCGACGTGGTTTTAGATGTGTCGGAGCACTGGAACACAGTATTGGCTATGCTAGATAGTCATGAGTCGCAGTTTTATGAATGGATGCCTTGGATTGACGGCGTTTTGGATTCTGTTCCCAAGGAAAAGGAGGCCAAGCGAACTTGGCTGGCAAACTGGTTCCAAGAAAAGACGGTCGGTCGAGCGGCGCGCTTTTGGAATTCGGAATGGGGCGCGGCGCCTAAGTTAGTCGAGGCCTATGAGATTTCAGAATATGCTGGCAAACCATCGAACGAGACGCTTCAGTCGCTCTTTCCTGGGAAGAGATGGTAGCTGTCCCACTCATTTAGGCGAGCGGCGGATATCCTTTTACCGGCAGGGCGAGGCCACCCCTGTAAACATGTCTTTATCGACTTTGTCCAACAAATTCATTACTCGGGAGGGTGAGGCTCCTGCCGAACCACGGCGACGCCAGCTCGGCAGGAACCTCGCTCTCCCTCATGAAGACTCGCCTAAGCGCTGAGCCCGTTTTTTCGCGTGGCCATTTCTTCTCGCAACGCGCGAAGCCCGCGTTTGAGCAAACCAGCCACCGCCATTTCGGACTTAGCGATTCTCTCCGAAATTTCTTTGAGTGACATCCCTTCTAAGTATCGCATGCGGATGGCCTCGCGTTGCGTTTCGGGGATTTGCTCCAGACAGGCCGCAAGCACCACCGAGGCTTCATCCCGCATCATGCGCTGGCTTGGTGATGAGGATTCGGATGGGACCATGTCCTGCATGCCCAACGAACTGCCACCCGACTCGGAGCTGACACGAAGCGTCACTTCCTTGCGAGCCGAGCGTTTCTGGGCTGTCAAATGCTGTTGGTGCGCCGTGGAGATATTGTTCTTGAGAATATGGCGCAGCCAAGCCAGCAACGACTCGACCGAATCGCCGCGAAAACTATCGAAGTCGCGAGTGGCTTCGAGAAATGCGATCTGGACCACGTCTGCGTAGTCGAGTCGACTTTGCAAACGCTCATCGAGCAATCGTTGAGCAATGACGTTCAGATACGGGCGAAACCGATTCAACAATTCCCCTTTGGCAGACTCGTCCCCTTGCTTGGCTAAAGTGAGTATTCTTTGGGAATCAAAGATCATGGTTAGGATTCCGGATCGATTTCGCCTATATGCATCCATTTCTTAAGCAAGGGCGACAAGGCAAGACAAACGACACCCGAACCACATGCCAAGATAGCCAATAGTTTATACACATCGCCGTAGATATGCACGGTTGCCGATGGAATTGGAACGATATCGCCGCCGCCTTCGTTCACGGATGCGAATTGAGCAATGATCCCGGCGAGGAATTGCGCAAATGCGGTTGCCAGAAACCAGGATCCCATGACCGTACTAACCAGCCGAGCCGGCGACAGCTTCGTAACCATAGACAGGCCAATAGGGGATAAGCACAACTCGCCTGTGGTCAGCAGCAAATACATCAGGATCAGCCAATAGGACGCGACCATTCCATCCGCATCCGCTGTCTGTGCTCCAAAGTAAAGCATGGCAAACCCCAATCCAACTTGGACTAGACTCAATGCAAACTTGACAGGCGTACTCGGTTCCAACCCGCGTGCCCCCAAAAAATCCCATAAGGCAGTCAAGACAAGCCCCAAAAGGATGATGAAAATACTGTTGACCGCTTGGAAAACCGAGGCTGGAATTTCCGCACCACCCAAACCAATCTTGCCAACGTTTTCTTCCGTGAACGTCCATTCGAATTTCTTGTCCTCCAGGGTGGCTTTTTCCTGCTTCGCAAACTCACGCAAGTAGGTCATGGCGGTCATGGTCATCTTGGGTTCCTGCTGGAGGGCAAGAATCGTTGCTTGGAGTTTTTTCTCCGTCATGCGTTTATCTTCTTCCTTCGCTCCCTCAACTTGCCGCACCGCTCGCTCGATTTGCGCATGGACCTTGGTGGAACCATTATCATGGCCAAGGAATTCTTGACTGAAATAGTTAAGGCTGTCCAGTTTGCTTTCGGCCGTCAACCGAAGTTCAATTGTTTTGCCGACATCCGACTGGGTTATTTGTTTTTTCTCACTAACGCGATCGACGTTTCGGTCGGTGAAGTTATTGACGGAGCTGCCGGACTGTTCAAAGAATGCCCAAAACCAAATGGAAAAAAAGGTCAGGATGAAGACCACGAACATCCGCTCGCGCGCGATCTTGTTCATGCGAATCGCTTCTCGAATCAGATAGAACGTTGCTATCAAACCCGACAAACTTAAAACAAGTCCGGCAGGCCGACTGGCTTCTTCCACGAACTGAGCAACCCCTTTGACCAGTTTGCTTTGGCTTTCCTGCATCGGTTGGATCCACGACTCTGGAATGAGGGTCAATTGCTCAAACCCAGGCACGACCGAAAATCCGGAAACGAGTAATACAAAAATGGGGATAGCAAACCCGATCCCGATCACCACTTTGATTAGGTTCTTGCCCCATAGTTCAGGGTAAGGGGCTCGTCCGATTTCTTTCGGAAGTCCGCCTCGCATGAGTGCGGTGATGGCAACGACCGCGGAAATGATCAATGCAAATACCACGAAGTACGTTAGGATCAGCGAAAACGTGTCGCCAGCATTGAATCGAATCATGGCCACCGCACTGCTGGTGGCTGCAAGGGCGATAAGAACTTGCGTGAGCAAATTCGGTGCGACGAAAACGGCAAGACCAATCAGCATTCCGATGGTCGCAAGCCCGAACCCTAGATGCCAACCAAAGGTTTCGCCAATGTAGCCACAAAGGAGGGGTGAAATGGCGCCTCCTAGGTTGACTCCGATGTAAAAAATCGTGAAGCCGCTATCGCGATTGGTGCTTTGTTCCGCATAAAGCTCCCCCACCATGGATGAAATATTGGGTTTGAAAAATCCGTTGCCCGCAATCAACAAACCTAGCGCACAAAAGAAGAAAAGTTCTGTTTGGACCATCATGAGCAAATGGCCAGCTGCCATAAGCAGCCCACCGATCACTACCGCCGTCCGTTTACCGAGCATACGATCCGCGATCATGCCACCAAAGAATGGCGTCATATAGATCAATGCTGTGTAAGCTCCATAAACCGCATTCGCGTCCTTGTCGCCATATCCCAAGAACCCCTTCAACATGTAGAGCAGCAGCAACGCTCGCATTCCGTAATACGAAAACCGTTCCCACATCTCGGCAAAAAACAAGGTGTAAAGGCCAGTTGGATGCCCGAAAAGGGTCGGAAGCGTGTCCGGATTGAGTTTCGAGACTTGCGAGTTACCTACGTGCACTATTCACTCCGTCCAAATGGGAAATAAACGTTACAGGTTTTGACGTTACACGATCGGATGTCCAACATAATCAAAACGGGACTGAATCCGCCAAAACTTGAGCGGATTGTAGCGGAAAAATGGATAGTGGTCAGTTGTCAGTTGTCAGTTGTCAGTTGTCAGTTGTCAGTTGTCAGTGGTTGGTGGTTGGTGGTTGGTGGTTGGTGGTTGATTCGGGTGGAGGGGTGGGTCGGGGCCCGATGGAGTTGAGGTAGGCATTGAGGCGGGGGGCGAGTTCGTCTAAGAGTGGTTTGAGGGTGGCGACAAATTGTTCGGTTAGCAGTTTGCGATTGTAGGCTCTGCGCAGCCAGTGTTTTGTTTCGTTTAGTGAACCACGGGCAATACGGACAAATCGGCGATTGTCTTGGTAGGAACCTCTTCCTTCGCCTTCAGCGATATTGGCTCCAATACTGTCTGCAGCGCGAACAAGCTGCTTCCAACGGTATCGCGGGCAAGATTATCCCACCCAATTACAGCTTTCCACACTTCATCAGCAATCCTCTCCGAAAGCTGATAAACGCCCAGATTCTCAAAATTACTCCACCCCATCAAAGCACCGTTTCAAATTTCCTTCCCAACATCCAAAAACCGGCCTCGATCTTTAGCCGGGCCGACATCTGAATGCTAGCTTCTCACTTGTTGGCAAATTCTGGAAATTCGTTTGTTGAGAAGCCCAGCTTAAAGCTCCAATGGAGTGAGCCTAAAAATTCATTCAAAAGGAGCTTCAAG
>JANMLD010000224.1:0-3844 GCA_031372345.1 Pirellula sp. | reverse complement strand
CATACAAAGTCGCGAAGGCACAAAGTCATCGAGTCAATTCGCGCAGGCAATTGAAGTGCCAACCAAAGCCGTGATGCAAACGCTCTTCATGGGCACCCGAGGTCTCAGCCGCGATCGAGGCGCCGCTAGATAGAGGGAACGGCAACCATCACCGAGTGGCCGCCAAAAAGGTTTCTAAAGTCAATCGCGGCCGACCGGCCACTTCGGTGCATGGTTTTGTTACGTCATGTTTTACGCTCGGCACATTCAAAAGCAAGATGGAGAAGTCTTTTGTCATCTTCAAGACTGATTGTTTTATCGATCCAAATCACAGAGTTCCCATCCGCATTTAGTTCACAAATATGCGACATATCGTCGGACACCGCGGTCAATGGGAGTCTTATCGATATTGTGTGGGTGCCTGATGGAAATGCAAACACGATTTTAGACGATACGTGAATGAAAGAAGCGTTGCCGCGAAAAATCCAACGACATTCTGACGGTATAGTTAGCCCTGCTTCGAACCAAAAGTATTGGTTCATGTCTGGATGTCCGTCAACAGGTCGATGCCTTGCTGCTGTAGCCGAGTACGAATAAGTGGCAGCAATCGGAAAGCGAGGTCGCAAGAGAGCTTCGTTCTCAGGGATTCGAAATGCCGCCAAGTCGTCCTCGACCGTTTCATTCGAAGGCGTTAAGATCATCGACTTGAGAAATTTTGCTAGCACGGAATTCTTCTGACGTAACGGCCTGTGGTCACCGAGCAGCCCAGTACACGGATGGCACAAGTAAAAAACGGACGATGGGCTGCTTCGTGTGCACCACCATTGTTCCGCTTGTTTTGAGTCCAGCGTTTCCAATGTCAGGATCACGAACCCTGTCAGCAACCATTGTAAGAGTGCGGTCGACCGTCTGCAATCATGGGCCAGCGTTGCGTGGATGCATGATAATGCAATCCACGACTTCGCCATTCGACGCTCGAAATGATTCGCTGTCGCCGATCGACTGCCTGCGTCTCTATCGACCAGTTACAAGTTGCGGAAGTGTTCTCGATCTGGGACCAGTCATCACGATCGGAACCGGCACTGACAAGCGGAACGCCCGAATTCAGCCAGTGCGAGCAGTAGACTCGACGCAAGTCAGAACGGCTGATCGAGCACTTGGCTGCAATTCATTGTTCGTCGATTGTACTGTCTGCATCGCCGCAATGGTATATCATCGCGATGGCTAATGTGACTTCGGGTTGCCCCGGTTTAGAAGTAAGCGGATTTTTAGCGCTGATGAAATCATCAGAAGCAAGATGCCAAGAATGGCGCTTCCAATCATCGTCGAAACGCCGACGTAAGAATTGATTGAGTAGTCAATTCCATTGGGAAGATGAAGAATCCAGCCACCGCTCTCTATCGAGTAAGGCGTATAGAAAGTGAAGCTCTCCGCGAAGAAGAATATGTATAGTGCAACCCCCATCAATACGAAGCCGATTCCCATCAAAGCAGACGAAAGCTGCCTGCCGCGTGCTAAAAGTTGGGGACTGGAATTCTGAGCTGATGCGTATGGATTGGAGTCAACCATTCCTGGTGTCCTGATCTCTTCGACGAACGACCCCATTGACCGAGGGCGAGGAGTAATCTCGACGCAAGTCAGAGCCCGGTGACCGAGCCCTTCGTGTCCAATGGTTTGTTCTGATTTCTTTTTGGTTGATAAGCTTTGAATCGATCTTGTATTGGTCGATCAGGATGTCAGTACCACGAGTACTGTCATCGATCATTGTATGGGTTTGGTTGTCGCGCTGCAACACAATGGCACGCGAGGTCTGCGTGGATGCATGATAATGCAATCCACGACTTGGCCTTGGCGTGTTGGAGTGAATTGCTGCCTCATTTAACTGTGGTCTGTATTGCGTCGATGAATATTTTGCGCGTCGTGCCAATCCATTTTACAGAAACGACACTGGCGGGCGATCGCGGTTCGGAGCGTTTCCCCACAGTAGGGACACGGTACCGCAGGATAGTAGATTGACTCTTCGGGCGGATCATAAGGCGGCGATGGATCTGGCTTTGGAATCATGGCTACAAGCTTGGATTGCTTTTGGCATAATTGAGCGACAAGGGTCTTTCTGGCTAAAACGAATTCGACATTGATGCTTCGGAGTAAGCTCTGGGCCTTTTCGAATTTACCAAGTTGCCTGCATACTTCTGCAAGAATGAAGCTATCGTCCCATGATTCAGGCCATCGGAATCGCTTTTCCAGTTCCTCCAAGTTGGCACGTTGACGCTCGTTAAGTTCGAACGACGGATTTGGTTCCTCAATTCGAAATCGATCATTCAAGGCATGCCACGCCGCTAGCCTTAGATAGTCCAGGTTTTCAGTCGAGTCTCCCAATCCATCGTCAATCGAATTGAGTAGTTGTTCCTCATCAAGCACGGAAGCATTCTGCAATTCGCGCAACTCCGCCGGGACTGAGTCATCCGGTGCAAAGAGCGGGAACTCACTTATCTGTTCAGCATCCTTGAACCAAAACACTCCACGACACTTGGGACACGCACCGATTGCAGATAGGTTTGGCCACATCGGTGCGTCTATAACGCCGTCAGTCCAATAGGTCGCTCCAAAATTATTGCCCGAAGTGAGCGACGGCTCTTGCATAAGCGTCATGCAGTGTGGGCATTTGCGAATGATCATCGGCCCTGGAATCAAGGTAGACCCTTTCGTGAATCACGAGTTTTGACCATCCTAGCTTCCATCAAAAAGCGAACGGAGTAGAAGAGGTTCCATCGACTAAACATCGACCCGCTACTTAGATCCAGCGTCTTGTTCCGACTTCATGTCTTTTAGCCAGCTCCAAATCGATTTTTTATTGGCTGATCAGGATGTTAGTGCGACGAGTACTGTCTTGAGCATTGTATAAGTTTTGTTGCCACGCTGCAACACAATGGCACGCGAGGTCTGCGTGGATGCATGATAATGCAATCCACGACTTGGCCCTGGCGTACTGGAGTGAATTGCTGTCGCCGGTCAAACGCTGCGTCTCTAACGAATTGCAACTGTCCGGGGAAAGTTTCGGATGATTGTTCTTAATCGCAACATCGGCAGGCACTTCGTTCTCGTCCGTGGCTAACAAACCATCGATCCGATCGTGTCCACTATGCCGTCGAGCACTGCAAATCAGAACGCCCCGGATCAGCTAGCCCGAGCAAGTAACGTTGTTCCAAAATAGCTAGGCCGATCGAGGGCTTAGTTGCATCCTTTTGTTCTGTTTTATTTACCGCGATGTGGATCGCCAACTAAGAAAGTTGGTGGCCAGGACATGTCAACCGCTAGCAAGTGTTCCGGATGGTTTAGTACGGATTGTTGAGCAAACAACTGCAAGGAGGCGTTCGGCGGCGTAACTTGTACAGTAATTTCGCCGTCCAGACTTGTTGTGGCTACAATATACATTTCACTTTTCCAACTAATTTCAACAGGTGTTTGATGCATAAAATGATGTCGCCGATTTTGTCCGAGATTTGGTCAAACGGAAAGGGTGGTTTTTTTGTCGGTGCTATTGGGGATAGGGGCGAGACCGTGTCACCAAGGTACGAAGTGTTCGCGTTTGGTACGAATGGTTTTCATTCTCCGCAAATGTTGTGTGACGACCTCGACCGGGCAAAGGGGGTATTGACGGAAGGAATAGCGAACGTTGAAAAACAGAACGACCCGCATCACCCAGGGCGAGTAGAAAACAACAGTACCGACTAAGCGCGGGTGACCGAGCCCTTGGTGTGCATGCGATTGTTCCGCTTGTTTTTGAGTCAGCGTTTCCAATGTCAGGATTACGAACCCTGTCAGAAACCATTGTAAGAGTCCGATCGACTGCCTGCAATCATGG
>JANMLD010000210.1:0-11094 GCA_031372345.1 Pirellula sp. | reverse complement strand
TGCCGAAGGCAAATCCGGCAGCCCAGCGAGGTTCGCGGAGGATCGTTTAGGTAGCGAAAAACCGAAACTTCCGCAGGGTAAACCTGCGGAATTCATTGTGCCACACGATGCTGGGGCGTCCTGCGAATAAGTTCTTTACCAATGCATGACAAATCCGCCATCGACATTGATGGTTTGTCCGGTCACGTGTGCAGCCCGGTCCGAGGACAAAAAGACAATCATGTTGGCGATATCCGCAGGCGTTTGCCATGTTCTCAATGGCACGACTGCACGGATTTTTTGATCCGACCATTCTTCGTAACTCAGACGATTCGGTTCGGGCGTCTGATCAAACCAAGCTTGCCAAACAGACCGATTCAAGGGTGTTCGGACCATGCCCGGGCAGATTGTATTGACCCGGATGCCATACTGGGCAAGGTCCTTGGCTAGGCACTGCGAAAAATTGATGTTGGCAGCCTTGCTAGCGCTATACGGCGGGTCGGTTTGCGATCCGATTTGGCCAGCCACCGACGCCAAAAATAGCAACGTCCCTTTGCGATTCTCGACCATGTGCGGCGCGACAGCATGCGCAACATGAACCATTCCCATGACGTTGACCTCCAAGGTTCGCAACCAATCAACGGGTGCAAGATTCGTGAACGGGAAACCAAACTTCCCTGAACCTATCGCTGCACCATGCACAAGATGGTCGATCGGGCCGAGCGCCTCGACTGTCCTTGGGATCGCTTCTTTGACCGACCGCTCATTGGTGACATCGACTCGAACGCCAAGACTTCGCACTTGAAAACGCGTTGCGAGGTCCTTGGCTACTTGTTCGGTGTTAACTGCATTGTCCCAAAGCGCAATCTGCACTCCTTCGGCCGCAAAACATTCCGCGGTTGCCAGACCAATACCACTGGCTCCACCGACAACAACGGCGGTATGATCTTTTAAGTGTAAATCCATGCTTGCTTTCTGATGCGTTGAGTCGCGACCGTATTGTTGAAACACGAAAAAATGAACAGTCGATCCAATCGGGGTTCAGCTTAGAGGACATCAGTCGGCGGAGCGACTGATCTACGGTTAAGCCAACAACTCACTTACCACTCGGCATGGTTCGACGCCCGTTAATTTAGAATCGAGCCCTTGAAACTTATAGCTGAAGCGGGAGTGGTCGATTCCCAATTGATGCAGAAGCGTCGCATGCAAATCATGCACCGAGACACGATTCTCAACGGCATGATAACCCAGTTCATCTGTTGCGCCGTAGCTGAAGCCCGGCTTGAAGCCACCTCCCGCTACCCACATCGAAAAGCCCGCTAAGTGATGGTCTCGACCGTTTCCTTGCGCCATGGGCGTTCTACCGAACTCCGAACCAAACACCACGATCGTATCCTTGAGCATGTCCCGCTGCTTCAGGTCTAACAGCAAGGCTGTGGCCCCGCGATCGACTTCGGCAGCGGTTCCGGCGATGTGATCCTTAATGCTGCCGTGATGGTCCCAATCGCGATGGTAGAGTTGGATGAAGCCTACGCCTCGCTCGGCCAAACGGCGTGCAAGCAAACAGTTCGAGGCGAAACTGCCATCGCCACCCTTCGTACCATACATCTCCAACACGTGCGCAGGCTCGTTGCTGATGTCCATCAAATCGGGAACACTCGACTGCATTTGAAACGCCATTTCGTATTGGCTGATCCGCGTCTCGATTTCAGGATCTCGAATGCGCTCCGCTTCCAGTCGATTGAGGGCCGAAACGGCATCGACCAAATCTCGTTGCTGTGCCGCTGAGACACCCTTCGGCCGATCAACATAGAGGACTGGACTGCCAGTACTCCTAAATTCGACCCCTTGAAATCGACTGGGCAAAAAACCGGAATGCCACTGACGGGCTGCAATGGGTTGGCTCTGGCCGAACTTCCCGGTGGACACCATCACCACAAAGCCGGGCAAATTTTGCGACTGAGCACCTAGTCCATACAGCAACCAAGACCCCATGGCTGGTCGACCGGAATTCATCGATCCTGTGTTCATGAACGTGTGGGCAGGATCATGATTGATGGCTTCGGTATGCATCGACTTGATCACGCACAAATCGTCGGCGCACTTGCCTGCAAGCTCGGGCCAAATCGTAGAAATTTCATGGCCCGATTCACCCCATTTCTTGAACGGATGCTGTGGGGCAAAGCAGTTCAACTTGGCACCTTGCAATTGTGCTATCTGTTGCCCCTTGGTCACCGATTCAGGCATCGGCTGACCATTGAGATCCACCAGCTTTGGCTTGTTATCGAAGGTGTCCAAGTGACTCATGCCACCCGCCATGTAAAGCCATATGACCCGTTTGGCCTTGGGCGCGTAGTGCAACGTTTTCAATGCACCGTTCATTCCAGCCTGCGTTAAGCCGGTCTTGCCAGCCAGCAAATCGTCCGCTCGCACTTGGCCCGAGGACTGAGCCATGAGTTTGGCCAAGGCCATGTAGCCAACGCTCAGTCCGGAACTACGCAAAAAAGATCGGCGTGCGATGGAGGATGGTAGGAGCATGGTCGATCTCAGTTCCGTGTAATGGTCTCGTGAAGATTCAGTATGGCCCTGGCGACGCTCGTCCATGCCGCAAGCTCCACCCGATTCACATCCGGTGCAACGGGATATTCACCAACGGAAAGGAGCTTGTCTGCGGAAGCGGTGTCCGCCGCATACTCCGTGCGATGTTTGCTTAACAACGACAACAACAATTGAGCTTCGTTGTTGGCCAGCTTGCGACATAGCGATTCCCGAATGGCCCATTCGACCCGTTCCGCATCGCTGGTTCTGCCACAACGCAAAATGCGTTGCGCAAACGCCCGGGCCGATTCGACATAGATGGGATCGTTGAGCAGTACCAACGCTTGGAGTGGCGTATTCGAACGTGTTCTCTCAGCCGTGCATTCCTCGCGTCCTGGCGCATCAAATGCCAGCAGCGAAGGATGGAGGTACTGACGTTGCCAATGGGTATAAAGACCACGTCGGTAGAGTTGCTCTCCCACACCAATCTGCCACTCCCGTTTTGGGAAATTCAAGTAGTCCCAATAGCCTTTGGGCTGGAAGGGCCGCCCGTTGTTATTGCCGATGGACTGAACTAGCAGCCCGCTGATCGCCATCGCATTGTCCCGTACAAACTCCGCATCGAGTCGCCACCGACCTTGGTGGGATAGCCATTTGTTATAGGGATCCTTTTCCGAAGCAGTAGCGCTCGGCAACGACGACTGCTTGTACGTTTCGGACATCACCATCAACTTGACGATGTGTTTCATATCCCAGCCGGATTGCATGAACTCAACCGCCAGTGTATCCAACAGTTGTGGATGCGTTGGCCAGTCTCCTTGAGCTCCCAAGTCGTCCAGCTTGCGCGACAGGCCATAGCCGTAAAAGAGTTTCCAAAGTCGGTTGACGGCCACGCGCGATGTTAGCGGGTTATCGGGTGAAACAATCCACTTTGCGAGATCCATGCGAGTCAGTTTGCCTGAAACCTCGGGCCGTTTGCCGAGTATCGACGGAATACCAGGTTCGACAACTTCTCCGGACTCGTCCATCCAGTTACCGCGAGAGAGCACTCGGATCAGCCGCGGCTCCACTCGTTTGGTGACCAGCGTTCTTGGGACTTTTTTGTCCAATTGGTCCAATTCCTTGGTGAGTCGTTCGATCTGATCGCGATCGGCTTGCAGCTCCGGAGCGATGCTCCGATAGTGCTTGGCGATCTGTTCACGTTGGGCGTCGGTTCGCTCGTTTTGAGCGACCTGAAGGACACCTTCAATTTCGGGCGGCACTCCGGTTGCAGCCGTGACGGGACGGGGGGCGTTGGTGGTCGCAATTCGAAAGCGACCGATGGTATGTTTTGGGTTGTCCAAATCCTGTTTCAAAACCAATTTCAATTGTTTACCGGTACTGCTTGGTGCGTCAGGCGTGCGTTCGAACACCGCATAGTTAGCGCGTCCAACTTGCTCCATGATTCCCCAACCCCACGTTGGTCCTTTTGCATCTTTATCGATTGCGGCTGCAACAGCCCACTTGCCGTAGGGGTTTCCGTCAGCGGCTCCGACTTGTTCGTACGTAGCCGTCGCGTTTTGTAGCGGTATCGACTCGGTGACCGGCGTCTCCTCTGTTGTTGATGCTTTGTCCTTGTCCGGGGGCGAAAGCCAATAAGCTTCAAACTCGCTGAGAACAAAGTTACCATTTCCTGCTCGACCTGGTCCTTTTTTGGGCAGGGAGTCGTGCGGCAGGACCTCGATTCGAATCGCGGTGAACTCAGGGACATCGCTAAAGGTAACTTCGTACGTGTCTGTCTTCGGGTTCGTGCCACTTGCTAGGATCGATGCGTCCTCCTGCGCTGTAAGCGTCGCCCCGTTTACCGATTTCACACTCGTTGGCTTGAGTGTTGTCCAAGCCACTTGCGTTTTTTCCCATTGGACTTGTGAGGCAGCCAGCGCGTCGGTCGGTGTTTCCAAAAGCTTTCGAACGCCTGCGATCCTCGCCGATAGATCGTCCATGCGTTGCTTCTGCTCGGCACTTGGGACGGCCATCTCTGGTCCCCATGGATCCGTCTTGCTTCCGGCGTTATAGAGACCTTGTTCTTGAATATCGGCAAAGAACGCTTCGAGTTGATAGAACTCCTTGGTGAGGAATGGATCAAATTTATGATCGTGGCATTCGCAGCAACCGAAGGTGACTCCAAGCCAAGCCCCACTCACATTCCGCACTCGTTCCGAAATGTACTTCGACAAGTACTCTTTGGGTTGGGCTCCACCCTCGGCGCTCATCATGCCCAGCCGGTTGTACCCGGACGCAATAAGTTGTTCGGTCGTCGGCTCGGGGAACAAATCGCCAGCCAGTTGTTCGATGGTGAATTGGTCGAACGGTTTGTTGCTATTGAAGGCATCGATCACGTAGTCGCGAAACGGAGTAACGGGAACGGGCTGATCGCCATGGTAGCCAACACTATCCGCATATCGAACCAAGTCCAACCACCACACGGCCATCCGTTCGCCATACTGCGGAGACTCAATCAATTCGTCGACCATTTTTTCGTAAGCTTCATCGCTGGGATCGACAGCAAATCGTTCAACCCACTCAGGTTTAGGGGGCAGCCCCGTCAGGTCGAAGCAAATCCGTCGAACGAGTGATCGAGGATCGGCTTTGGACGAGGGTTCTAAACCGGCTTGTCGGAGGGCCGAAAAGACATGGCCATCAATCGCATTTTTCGAAAAGCGTTCGTCCGTTACTTTGGGTGTCGGTGCAGTGCGAATAGGTTGAAAGGCCCAATGGCCTTCCCAGCTTGCTCCCTGTTCTATCCATCGCTTCAGCATCGCTTTGTCGTATTCCGACAGGTCTTTCCCAAACTCAGGTGGGGGCATTCGTACGTCGTTCTCAGAGGATTCGATGCGACGAATCATTTCGCTCTTGTTTGGATCGCCAGGGACAACGGGCCGAGCGTTGTCGGCAACTCCGTGCAAACCGTCCAGCGTATCGAGGCGAGTCTCAGCCTCCCGTTTGTTCTTGTCAGGGCCATGACAAGCAAAACAACGATCCGAAAGAATCGGACGAACATCGCGGTTGAATTCGATGCGATCTGGTAGCGGGATTGGATCTGAGGCCAAAACATTGCCAAAAACGCAACTCGCCATTGCAACCAAGCGCAACGCATACCGAAGGCAGGACGGGAATAATGTTGGCTTCGAGTTTATCATGAGGCTGGCTGAGAAAGCAGCATAGGAGGGAGGGGTGGTCCAAATTTCAAGGACCAAAACAATCAACCCTGTGATTATCGTTCAAGTGACCTGTCGAAACAAGCCATTGAGGTCGATTGATCTATTTGAGGTTGATTGATCTATTTGCGACACGCCATTGTCGCCTTTTGCTCCGCAAAAGTGCGTGTGGCACGCCCCAGAGCGATCGCGTCAGAATTGTGGCACGCCCAAAGCGAAACGTGGGCGTGGGAACTAAGGCAAACGTCGCTAGCGACTCACCACGCCCTTCGTAAACTCAGGGACGTGCCACACGTTGCCCGTCGGCGGTTAACGACCGGACGGCGGTTAACGCACTTTCGCAGAGCGAAAGGCGACATTACCAACCCTTTTCCACGCTAATCGCAGCCGTCTCTCGAATTTTCTCGGCCCTTCGGATGACCAGTGGCGGTTCGTCGATTCGAACGCAATCTACGTAGTACCGGCGTTTGCCATTTTCCAATTCTTCTTCGACCAACCCGTGAATGTCGGTGTCAAAGCCGGGGAACTTTTCGTTGAACATGCTCGCAAATTGCAGGTACTCAACAATCGTTTTGTTAAACCGCTCGCCAGGTATCAAGAGCGGGATTCCTGGGGGATAAGGAGTTAGCAATACAGCCGTTGCTCGTCCCTCCAAGTCGTCAATTTCAACGCGGTCGATTTCATCGTGTGCCATCATGGCGAACGCATCAGACGGCTTCATCGCGGGCTGCATGGGGGACAAGTACATTTCCGTCGTCACGCGAGCCACGTCGTGCTTCTTGTACGTTTCATGGATTTGCTTGCACAGTTCCTTCAGCCCGATCTTTTCATAGCGAGGGTAGTGTTGGCAAAACTCGGGCAGAATCTTCCACATAGGTTGATTCTTGTCATAGTCATCTTTGAACTGCTGCAACGAACTTAAAAGCGTGTTCCAACGGCCTTTCGTAATGCCGATGGTGAACATGATGAAGAAGGAGTAGAGACCGGTCTTTTCAACGATAACACCGTGCTCCACCAAATAGCGAGTCACAATCGAAGCCGGTATTCCGGTTTCCGCAAAATGCCCAGAGACATCTAGGCCCGGTGTGATGACCGTCGCCTTGATCGGGTCAAGCATATTGAAGCCGGGAGCCAGATTGCCGAAGCCGTGCCAATTTTCATCCGCCTTGAGCATCCAATCGTCTCGTTCGCCGATCCCCTCTTCCGCTAACTGATCAGGCCCCCAAACCTTAAACCACCAGTCGCTACCAAATTCGTCGTCCACTTTTCGCATCGCTCGGCGGAAGTCGATGGCTTCCATGATCGATTCCTCAACCAGCGCCGTTCCGCCCGGTGGTTCCATCATGGCGGCAGCCACGTCACAGGATGCAATGATCGCATACTGTGGTGAAGTGGAAACGTGCATCAAGTAGGCTTCGTTGAATGTATTTCGGTCCAGTTTTTTATTCGTTGGTTCGCGTACCAGAATCTGAGAAGCTTGCGATATACCAGCCAGGAGTTTGTGGGTGGAGTGGGTGGCGAAAATCATCGAATGCGACGGAGCTGGTCGATTCGGTCCGATCGCGTGCATGTCTTTGTAAAACTCATGGAAGACGGCGTGAGGGAGCCAAGCTTCATCGAAGTGGAGGGTCCCAATGTGACCATCCAGCAATTTGCGCAACGTTTCCACGTTGTAGATGATCCCGTCGTAGGTGCTTTGAGTAATCGTTAGGATTCTAGGCTTGCGATCTGGATGCTTGGCTTGCGCTTCGCGGGCGAACGGATTGGCCTCGATTTTCTTTTGGATGTTTTCTAGCCGAAACTCGTCCAATGGAATCGGGCCGATGATGCCTAAGTTATTTCGGGTCGGAGTCAGGAAAACAGGCACGGCACCTGTCATGATGATCGAATGCAAAATCGATTTATGGCAATTGCGGTCGACGACCACAATGTCGCCACTGGCTACGGTGGAGTGCCAAACGATTTTGTTCGATGTCGAAGTTCCGTTGGTCACAAAGAAGCAATGGTCTGCGCCGAAAATTCTCGCAGCGTTTCGTTCTGAGGCCGCGACGGGGCCGGTGTGGTCCAGCAATTGCCCAAGCTCTTCCACGGCATTGCATACGTCCGCTCTCAACATGTTCTCACCAAAAAACTGATGAAACATTTGCCCTACAGGGCTCTTGAGAAACGCAACGCCCCCGGAGTGACCGGGACAGTGCCAAGAGTACGATCCATCCTGGGCGTAATCCACCAAGGCACGGAAAAAAGGCGGGGCCAAGCCGTCCGTGTAAGCCTTGGCTTCACGCAAAATGTGCCTGGCCACAAATTCCGGCGTGTCCTCAAACATATGAATGAAGCCGTGGAGCTCCCGCAGAATCGCATTCGGAATATGCCGAGATGTCCTGGTTTCCCCGTACAAAAATATCGGAATGTCGGAGTTTTTGAAACGAATTTCCGCAATGAATTTCCGCAAATTCTCGAGCGCCGAACCCATCGACTCGTCCGATGCAAATTCATCGTCGTCGATCGACAAAATGAAGGCCGAGGCGCGGCTTTGCTGTTGGGCAAACTGAGACAAATCTCCATAGTTAGTAACACCGGCGACTTCTGTTCCCTCGCGCTCAATGGCTTCTGCCAAGGCCCGAATTCCCAGCCCCGAAGCGTTGCCGGACCGAAAGTCTTCGTCGATGATTACTATAGGAAACTTGAATTTCATAAAACTCTTTCGAATAGGGTAGACAACTTGCCATCCACATGTCCCCAGGACACTAGTCAGAGTAGCGGACCCTAGCCAACCCGGAAAGCGGCAATTTCCATTTTTCGCGGGTTATGTGCCTCCGAATTTCATCGCACATTCTCGATAGAACTCGAAAGCTTGCACAACTTGCTTCGACTCAACGTACTCAATCGCCGCGTGAGCTTGATCGATGCTTCCTGGCCCAAAGATAATCGTCGGAATTCCTGCTCGTCCCAGTTTGCTGGCATCACTTCCAAAGGGTACGCCAATCGGTATGTTGTCCAGCCCCAATCCTTGAAGAGCATTGCAGGAAACACCGACAATCGGGTCCGAAGGATCAACCATCCAGGCTTCGTCAATCAACATGGGGGACTCCATTCGAACATCGAAACCGGGCACATCGGCTCCTATTCGGCTGAGCAACTCTTCATAGTGCTTCCAAACGCTCGCCACCGATTCGCTAGGCAGCAGCCGGCGATCGATTTCGATTGCGCAACCATCCGGCACGAAATTCACTTGCACCCCTCCCGAAATCGTTCCAACGTTGCAACTGGCCGGCCCAAGCAATGGATGCGGATGATGTGCAAGCTCGGCTTGATCGCGCTCGAGCGCAAGCACCACGCGAGCCATATGATAAATGGCGTTGGTGCCCAAATGAGCTTTGGAACTATGTGCTGCTTTGCCTGTGGCCACTATGCGCCATCTCAGCACGCCCTTGCTCGCAATCGCAACACGCAGATCGGTGGGCTCGGCTACGATGGCGGCCTCGGCCTTTAGATGATCCTCCAGGAATCGCATCACTCCTCGAAACGAATATTCCTCATCAACGACGGCAGCCAACAACACATCGCATGGAGGCTTGGTGGGTTGTGCATGCACCCAGGCCAGCGCATGCATCATAGCCGCCAATCCAGCTTTGGTGTCGCATGCCCCTCGGCCGTACATGCATCCGTCCGTCACCGTGGGATCAAAGGGGGGAATCGACATTCCCTGAATGGAAACGGTATCCATGTGGGCTTCCAACACCATGCGCCGACTTGAATCGAGCCCAGGAATACGAGCGATGACATTGGATCTTGCTTCGGTCGTATCGTTCGCATCGAAAACATCTTGGCGCCAAGTTTCGATCCCTCGTTCCAAAAAGAAACGCTCGACGTAACGCGCAACCTCGGCTTCCCCGGGACCTCCCTCATAAAAAGCGTTAACGCTATTGATTCGAATTAAGTCCGCCAGCGTTGAAAACAAATCAGTCAATGGATCGGCCTTTCAATGAAGACTCTCGAATTTTTACTTGGTTCCAAGTCCCAGGTTTGGACGTCCTCCAACATAGCTAATTTCGCGTAGTAAGGCGAGCAATAGATTGGAGTATCCCAACCCGAGGCGTAAGCGAGGGACAACTCGCAGGTCCCTCACTTACGTTTCGGGTTACGATTGGTAGTTTTCCCATCGCCGCTCGCCTAAGCAAATCAGTCAAGGACTCGGCCTTTCAATGGATGAAGCGTTGAAATGCGTCTTCGTCGACGTTGCGGCCGCTTAGAATCAGTACGATGTCTCCTTCGCCGGTCAAATCGATCTTGCCGCACATGGCAGCGGCGATAGAGATGGCACCCGAGGGCTCCGTTCGCAAGCCATGCGTTATGTACATCCACTTCATGGCGTGTTGGATTTCTAAGTCCGAAGCGGTGACCGATTCTCGCACAAGTCTCTGCAGGATCGGCCAGTTGTGGATCCCGACATCGTACGATAGCAGACCATCGCAAATACTCTTAGGCTTTGGGATTCGAACTCGCATGTTGGCCGCAAGGGACTGGCGAAAATCGTCGGCCCCTTCAGGCTCCACGCCAACAATCTTTGCCGACGGAAAATACTCCGCGATGGCCAACGCATGGCCAGCCATCAGACCGCCACCGCTCACCGAGCAAACGAAATGCGAAACGCTTCGCCCCTCGAGTCGCAACGCCTCCCCGATTTCAAGTCCGCCAACTCCGTTGCCTGAAATAACATCGTTGTCGTCATAGGGGGAAGCTTGAAGTGCGTTCTCTTTTTCTGCAATCTCACGAGCCATCTGATCTCGAACGCCTGTCAGATAATCGGTTGCGATATCGTAAGTGCGAATCTCGGCCCCAAACGATCGCGTCAATTCAAACTTCACTTTGGGCGCGGATTCAGGCATCACGATGATGACCCTTTTTCCGTAACGCATGCCAGCGAACGCAATGCCCGAAGCAAAGTTGCCTGACGAATGGGCGGTGACCGGACGTTCCCCTAGCTCCGATACATGATTGGCCATCCAGTTGAGTGCACCCATCAACTTAAACGATCCTACGGGCGTCGACCCATAGTCTTTGAACCAAACGCGGCGGCCCTCGGCCAGCCCCAGAAATTTTCCCAATGCGTAGGACCTAATCAAGGGTGCTGGCGAGATATGCTGCCGCAAGATTTTTTCCGCGGATCGAAGGCTGTCGATGTTGGCGCGTGATTTTGAATGCATGGTTTTCGTCGAGGCTGTGATTTTAGTCGCCTTTCGCTCCTAGGCTGTGAAATTATCCCGCCGGGGTTGTTTTAATGCAATTGGTGCGCTAAAAATCTCGCATGACAAAGCCAACATCTCAAATCGTTAAACAGGCTCGTGTTTCCCGTCCAGAGCGAACACAAGTCGAAATG
>JANMLD010000202.1:0-1693 GCA_031372345.1 Pirellula sp. | reverse complement strand
ATGACTGGTGGGGTCGATAGGATCGATGGCGAAGCGAACCCGGATTGGCTGCCGACGCTGAGCGTGTAATTCTGGACGGACTCGCCGCCGCGTGCATCGCTGGCCGAGATTTTTATCAGGTGATTTCCAGCGATAGCGACTGGCCACTGAAGCAGGCCGCCGGGAGTCATGGTCGCTCCAGTGGGGCCATTGGTAAGGGCGAACGTGACGGTGTCGCCATCGGCATCGCGAGCCGCCGCCGCATATTGGTAAGTCGAACCAGGAGCAGCACCGACATTCGGTGCAGTGGTGAAGATTGGCGGTCGATTGGGCAATGTTGATACAACGGTCACGTTGAAGGATTGGGTCGCGGTTCCACCCCGGCCGTCGCTAGCGAGTAGGACGACGCTATGCGTGCCGAGATCATTTGTAATGGGTGACCATGATACAACTCCAGTTGTTGAATTGATGCTTAGGCCATCGGGACCGCTTTGCACGGCGTACGTAACGCGTTGGCCGTCGGGATCCGTAGTCGTGGCGGAGTAAAAATAGGTTCCGCCAACAGCGACGGTTGGATTCGGGGCCGAAGTGAATCGCGGAGCGCGATTGGCCCTGGCTAGTATCGTGATCGCTGGCAGGAAGCGAGCTTCGGCGGCGTTGTCGAAGGCGACTGGAGTCGACAAGGACGTTTCAAAGGTTGCGAGCCCAGTGTTGACAATTTCGCTATCGAAGTAGTAGAGGGGCTTGCCGGTGGACGATCGTGCGTCGGCGTTGCCTATTGATGGCGAGTTGGGTGACAAGCCGTCAATGCGTGCGACTAGGGTTGGATCGAGCGGGTTTGCGCTCGTGTTGATGAGACTCAGGTCGGCCCATAGTCGCTGCAGACCTCGATGGTAGGTCGTGCCTGTAAAACGTACAGAGGCCGAAGTAGTTATGTCCGAGAGCTGTGATGGATCAGCCAAGTTGAGTGAATCGGCCAGCCCGGTAACAGCGACATTGGTTGAGATGCGTTGGCCAAGATTGTCGATGGCGGTCACGCTAAATGATTGTGCGCCCGTGACAACTTCGATGGGAGCATAGAACTGGCCGGTCGGGTCAAGCGAGTCGACGTGTCTTCCGTTTAAGAGAATTTCTCGGATCGAGCCCGAGGCCGTTCCTGGTCTTGCTCGACCGGAGAGGATGTGCAGACCCGTTGGTAATGAACTACCGGGAACAGGCGCGTCGACGAGCAGTGTCGGGGAGGTCGATTGCCACTGGACATTGGCAGTTTGCGTGAGACTGGCTGCGAAGGCGGTTATGGTTTCTAATCCGGACACTGCGCTGGTCAACGTAACCGTGGCAATGCCTGATGCGTTGGTAAAAGCATCGACGGTTCGGGTGGCGGATACGCCAGAAATGGTAAAGCTTACACGCAGTCCGCGAATGCCGTTTCCGCCCGCATCGAGGATCGTCGCGGCCACCACGTGCTGGGTTCCCAAGGGCAATGTTACGGCGGCTGGAGTCACAGCTAGGCTGGCAACTTCGCTAAGTGGTGCAAACTGCATGCCCCCAAAGTAGCCGTAGGAATCGAAATTCGCGAAGCCATAGATCGAGACACCGAACGGGACATCCGCAGTGAAGCGATGCGAACCGACGCTTATCGGGATTCGAGCAAATAGAAAGGGTGATCCGGGAATGGAGGTGAAGGAGGCGGCAGCGACTGGTGTGCCGTCCA
>JANMLD010000188.1:0-35451 GCA_031372345.1 Pirellula sp. | reverse complement strand
TGTTAGCATGACACTAGCTTCCAATATGTCGCTTCAAGTCAATACGGGCATAGGCAGCAACGTAACTTTTACGGTAAATGGCAGTCTAACGCTTTCACCGAATTCAACCCTATCATTTCTCGGTATTGGAAGTTTTCAGGATACATACGTGGATGTCAATGGAACGCTGACAGCGACATCTGCTACGATCTCTGAAACAAGCACCGCAGGAACAACTCGTCTCCAAGTTAAGAGCGGTGGACGCTTGATCGCCACTGATTCCACTCTTTCCATGGAGCAACTCGTCCAGCAAACTGGCGCAACGATTCGTCTGAGCAATTCCGATGGATCGACTCGAATTGTTGGTGGGGGAGGGATTAACAATTCAATCTCGCCGCAACTGTTGGAAGTCGGCTTTGGTTCCGTAGTGACAATGCTGCAATCGCTGCAGATCGGTTCCTCTCCAGTCGATCCGGTTTCGCTTAGCGTTTCCTACAGTAGTACGCTTGCTCTCTCGGGGCACTTGACCGGCAAGACGACCGATCCCTCTAGGTTCAAACCAGACGGCAAGATCGTTTTCAACGGAAAGACGGGTACGACTAAGCAGGATGTTGAAACCTGGAGCCTCGATCGGGGTGCCAACGGTAGCGGGTTCGCTAACAACCTAGCTTTTGGAACTATCTCGGTCGAAAACAGCTCCATTGTTCGTGTCGCCAATACTAGCGGCGGGACGGGCAAGGCTCTCTACGTCAATACTCTCTCCATTGCTTCTGGCTCACGCTTCGATGCAAACAATCAGAAGGTCTATGTTCGCAAGTTGATTGCCAATGGACCTATAGACATAGACAACGGCGCATTTTTAGTCGTTGTTTCCGACGGCGGACCGCTGCCGTTCTCGACTCCGACGCCCGGCGAAGTCACCACGGCGCAAACTCCAGCTTACGATGAATGGACCTTTACTGCTTCGCAATCGGGTCCCGTTTCCATCGCAGTCAATCCGGGTTCTTCAGGTGCCACCGCTGCCACTTCGCCACAGATCAAGCGAGTTCGTATCGAATTGCGAGATAGTACAGGGGCAACACTGCTGAAGTCCATCGATAGCACGACCGACAATAGCCCCATCTCACTGGATAGCGACAGCCTCACCAACGGTACAGGCTACCGCATTCGCGTTCTGTCGATGACCGGCTCGGTCGTGCCCGGTAACTATGTCATCACTTTGCTTAACTCCGGTACTGGAGAGACTGGACTCTCGATCGGGTATTCCGGCTCTGACAGTATCTCGAAGGCCGAAGGCAACTCGGGTACAACAGCTTTCAAATATAACATCACGCGCATCGGAGATCTCACGATCCCGTCAACTCTCTCTTGGTCGGTCGCTGGATCTGGAACTGACCCGGCCTCAGCATCGGACTTTGCTGGAGGCGCGTTCCCTAGTGGTTCTGTTAGCTTTGCCGCCAACGACGTTTCCAATTCGCGTGAAATTACCATCAACGTGGCCGGCGATACGACCTTTGAACGCGATGAAGCGTTTGCTGTCACCCTTTCCAATCCCAGCAGCCGATCCGCCATCTTGGTCGGTAGCGCGGTAAGCACGATTGCCAATGACGACCTGCCCGATAAAGGTGACTTGATCGTCAGTTCGATTTCACCGCCTACCGCGGCTCGTTCAGGACAAAACGTTGTCGTTGGTTGGACCGAGAAAAACGAGAGCGCCGTGTCGGTCTTCGGTGATTGGACCACCAATCTCAAAGTCACACGTCGTTCTACTGGGGCGGTACTGGTCGATCGCAATATCCTTTTCCCTGCCAACTCGCTCGCGTCCAGGGCCAGCGTCAATCGAACAGCTAATTTCGACCTGCCCGATGGTGTTACCGGGACAGGTGATTTTGATATCGCGATCACCGTCGACTCCGCCAACAACATCGCCGAAGAGAACGTTGCTGGCAATGCCGAAACAAATAACCGCACCACGGCGTCCTTCAATGCAACCATTGGAAACTATCCCGAACTCTCGGTCTCCCAAATCCAACTTCCCGCAAACGTTCAATTGTCCGTCCCATTCGACGTGACTTGGACGGTCCTCAACAGTGGCACAGCCTCACTGACCAAAGCCACATCAGACCGCATTTACCTCTCGGCCAACAGCACGGTCGATGCAGGTGATCGCATCTTGGCCACCGTCAGCTCGAGCAACAGACTCCCTCTTGCGGCCAATGCAAGCTACTCGCAAACCACCTCCGTGACCTTGCCACTCGATCCAACGATCGTACTAGGCAACTATCAAGTGATCGTCGTAAGTGACTATCTTAACGACCAGTTCGAATTGGATGAGAGCAATAACCAGCGCACAACGGTGGTATCCGTTGGGCTGCCTCCGCTACCGGATTTGATCGTGGAAAGTATCTCGACCAAGGACACGACCGTGTCGGGCCAATCGGTCGAGCTCTCTTGGACTCTCAAAAATCAAGGGACCGCACCCGCCGCGGGCACTTGGTCCGACCGCATTTATCTATCCGACGACGCAATCATCGGCAATGATCTGGAACTCGTCAGTTTTCCGGTATCGACCACGTTGGCCGCAGGTGGTACCGTCGTTCGGACTCAGACGATTCAGATACCGTCGAGCGTATCGGGCGTGTACCGCTTTGTGGTAGCCACCGACATTGGCAACACGATTGTCGAGTTTAACAAGGAGGGGAACAATGTTTCGATCGATGATGCGACCATTACGATCGATGCCAAACCTTCGCCAAATCTGATCGTCAGTTCAGTCACTTCGCTTACGACCGGTCTGTTTTCAGGGCAACCCGCCACCGTCGATTGGGTTGTCAAGAATATCGGCAATACCGCAACAAGTTCGGGTTGGCTGGATGCAGTCTATCTTTCGACAGATAGTCTATTAAGCAATAACGATACGCTGCTTGGCCGAGTACAGAACGCTAGCTACCTAAACGAAAATGAATCGTACCGGAGTAACCTGACAGCACAAATCCCTGACGGAGCGCAAGGGACCTATTACTTTATCGTAGTGACCGACAGCAACGGGCAAGTAACAGAGACGGGAGGTGAGAACGACAACACGAAAGCTAGTCCAGTCACATCGATCACCTTAACTCCGCCACCGGATCTGCGAGTTACGACCATCACACATCCACGCGAGGCGACCGAAGGGGACTCGATCAAGATCAATTGGACCGTTCTCAACGATGGGACGGGCGAGACTCGCCCATCGAAGTGGTCCGACCAAGTCTACCTTTCCACCAACAACGACGTGATCGACGCGGGGGATAGACTCCTGTTGACCATGCCGCATGACGGATCACTTGTTTCTAAAGGCGAATATCAAGTTCTCCAGCAAACGCTTGCTCTGCCATTGAACAGATTCGCAGATCGAGCTTTTATCATCGTTCGCACCGACTCAGATAAGCAAGTTTTTGAGCACGCGTTCGAGGGGAACAACGACACGGCTTCGGAAATCAGAATCTTCCAGCGCCCGTTACCAGACCTTGAGGTTGAATCGATCGTGCCAATTGCGTCCGCCACAGCAGGGCAACCACTGACGGTCAGCTATACCGTACTCAACGCATCGGTCAATGCGACGCAGGAAAGCACTTGGCAGGATTCCGTCTACCTTTCGACCGACCGGAACTTGGACCCACAAACGGATGTGTTGCTAGGAAATCGCTCTCGAACGGGCAAACTCGCGGGGAACCAATCGGAGAGCAAGTCCTATTCGTTCAGGCTGTCCGATACGATTTCCGGGAGCTACTTTATCATCGTTGCCGCCGACAGTGGCAATCAGGTAACCGAACTCTCCGATAGCAACAACGTGTCGGTATCGGCCCAAGCGACAGCAATCAAGATCGATCCACCCGATTTAGCAATCACATCCATAGGAACATCGACCAATCCCAAGGCTGGTCGCGAAGTATCTGTGTCGTATGTCGTTGCCAACAACGGCAACAGCCCAACGCCCGAGACATCGTGGAACGATGGTATCTATTTATCGGCAGACAACCAATGGGACAAAGATGATCTCGTGCTTGACCAGCGTCAACGAACCGGAGTGTTGGCACCGAGGCAAACGGAGAATCGATCAACCATCGTTCGACTGCCAACGGACCGATTTGGTACAGCCCACATCATCGTTCGGAGCGATAGTTCCGATAACGTGTACGAACTCAACGAAACAAACAACTTCGCTTCGACCGCCATTCAGATTGGGGATGATCGCCCAGATCTACGAGTGGAGTCCTTCGCAACACGAGCCAATGTGAGAACGGTTGCACCAGGAGGAGTACTCGCATTTGACTTCGAAATTGCCAACCGCGGCCTAGGCGCAACATTCGGTCGATCTTGGAACGATCGAGTTGTATTGTCCACCGATTTGACGATCGGCAATGCAGACGACTTGGTGCTGGGCTCCATCACTAGTCCGACGGATGTGGCAGCGGGCCGATCCTACTTTCGATTGAGCGAGTCAGTCACGATTCCCGCTGGGACGCGTGAGAGCCAGTACTGGCTTTACTTGGTTGCCGACGCGACGAATGCCGTCAGTGAACTCAACGAAGCGAACAACCTATCCAACCCAATTGAAATGGTGGTCACCACAACACCTACAGGCGGGAACGATCTTGCGGATCTGGTGATTACGGACTTGACAGTTCCATCGACGGCTAAGTCGGGCACAACGCTGCCCATTCGCTGGACCGTTCAAAACAATGGCGTCGCGGAGACAGCCAGAAGTTATTGGCAAGACACGGTTTGGCTATCAACCGACGGTTCCATCGATGGAAATGACGTGCTCGTCGGACGCTACGGACGAGACCGAGTGTTGGCACCGGGTGCGTCGTACACTCGGTCGATCGACTGGCCGATAGGCATCGATTTCAGTGGCGACTACTTCACGATAGTCCAAACCGATTCGACCGACACGATCGCCGAAGGTCCTGGCGAAGGGAATAACAAACGCGTCAGCGCCGCGACAACCTCGATCGAGCTGAGTCCAGTTGCTGACTTGCAAGTTGCATCCATCTCGGTTCCATCGACCGCATTTTCGGGCCGAACCTTGAGCACCTCCTGGACGGTGACCAATGCAGGTGCCGGAATAGCCATGCCATCATGGGCGGACAGCGCGTATCTATCACTCGATCAGATCTTCGATCGAGCGACCGATATCCCGATCGGATATGCCAATCGTGAATCACTCTTGTCGGCCAACCAGCAATATACAGTCACGCGGGAGTTGTCGTTGCCGATAGGTGTGGGAGGATCTTTTTACTTGATCCTGGTCGCCGATGCAACGAACCGAGTCTACGAACGGCAAGCCGAGGACAACAACATTGGAATTTCGACCCGGCCCATCGTCATCTCGCATTTGCCGCCAGCGGACCTAGTCGTGGGTGACATTGTTGTTCCGAGCAGTGCGGCCTTGGGCCAGAACGCATCGATCACTTATACGATCCTCAATGCGGGTCAGAATCCGGCGCGTGCCGGCTGGTACGATGCGGTTTACATTTCGTCGGACGACACGTGGGACATTGACGACGGATACATGGGTCGTGTGTGGCGATCGGACGACGTTGCAGCAGGTGGATCGTATACCAGCACGCTGACTGCTCCTTTGCCAGGTGTCGTTCCGGGCAACTACAAAGCCATTGTTCGATCGGACATCCGAAACAATCTGGTCGAGGGGAACGAGACGAACAATCTCAAGGCCAGCCTGGATAGGTTCGCAACCGATGCGCCCGCATTGGTTTTAGGGACTCCAACTCTAGGAAGCATCACAACCAATCAATCGCTGTACTACAAAGTAACCGTGCCGGCGGGTGAGACGGTCGTGGTCGAGTTCGATTCCAATGCGGATGTCGGATCGACGGAGCTCTACATGAGCTACGAGTCGATGCCTCGACGCAGTCGCGCAGACCTGAATGCCTTGAAGCCGTTTCAAACGGATCAACGCATCGTGATCTCGTCAACTCAGGCAGGCACCTACTACATCTTGGCTTACGGCAGCGATGTGACCGCACCGTCCTCTTCGTTTTCGATCCTTGCTCGCATCGTTCCGTTCACGGTATTCGAGTCCAATTTTGGACAAGGTGGCACATCTGGCAATCGAACGATTCTTATTGACGGTGCCAAGTTCGATCGGAGCGTGACAGCATCGCTGGTGGACGCGCAAGGTCGAACGTTCCCGGCTGTCAGCTACACCCGTGTTAACGAGACACGACTGTACGCGACATTTGGTCTTCGCGATGCGGCAATGGCCAAGTATTCGCTTCGCTTCTCGAAAGGCTCGACTGGCGAACAGATCTTGATTGCGAATGCATTCGAAGTGGTCTTTTCGGTTGCGAGCGTACAACCGATAAGTTTGACGCGACCAGACTCGTTCAATCGACGCAGAAACGATCGTCCACCCGCGATCATCCCAGTCGCGTTGGGATGGCGCAACAACACGCTCAATG
Source organism: Pirellula sp. (assembly GCA_031372345.1). Lineage (GTDB taxonomy): Bacteria > Planctomycetota > Planctomycetia > Pirellulales > Pirellulaceae > JBKCUI01. The sequence continues at coordinate 29,005 of JANMLD010000188.1, read as the reverse complement.
ATGTTGCTGTTCCATTGATTCACTTTTCATCGACGGACCCGTTTGCAACAACTCTCGAGGATGCAAAGCTCGGACGAACAGTGACGTCCACCGAGTTTTTGGGTTTCTCAAACCCGGATGGTCCACGCGATATCCTGTTGCCGGGCGATACTGCGAGCGCAGCGTTCTTTGTAGCGCCGCGTTCGGTTCCGATCTCTGCACCACCCGTCAATATCTACTACGTGGCCGAGTATTTTTACAATGACTCGCAAGCCGCGTACAACTGGGATTATGACTTGAGCCAGTTGGATATGTCGTATTTGACGGACGACGAAGCGATTGAGGCAATTGCCGCGTTCAAGCAGGCGCGTGGCAGTACATTGGGATCGCTTCGACAAGTATTGGCCGAAGGACTGCAACGGGCTTACAGCTTAAGTCCCTCCAACGTTGCTGACTCGTCGCGTTTTCTGATTCAGGAAGTCTTTGACCGCTTCGTTGCGGAGCGGCAGACGTCGTTGCGAGGGGTTGTCAATTACACAAGTCTTGCGGTCGATTTCGCCAACCTAGCGATCACGATCTCGGAAGTAGGCGGTGCCAAAGTCTATTCGAGCGCACTATTGGCGGATGGTTCGTTTGTATTTCCAAAGCTTGCGCCAGCGACGTACGATATCTCCATCACAGGCGGTGCCGCCAAGTCCGCCACAAATTCGAGAGTTTCCATCAACGCTGGTGAGCATGCGAATATTGTTGTCTCCCTGGAGTCAGGTCCCAAAACGGTACGAGCAAGTGTTCCCGTCCGAACTCCTACTGGCACTTCAAGTGTCGCGGCACCTTGGTTAACCCAACCGGGTACGATCAACGAGACTCTTTCGGGCAATGTTTTAGACTCGGTCCTGGGCGTTCTTGGTAGCCAGCCGTATCGCGTTGAACTCATCGGCGACACTCCGCAAGGCTTTACGCTGGAATCCAATGGAGCCTACCGTTTTAGATCAAGCGAGACCGTCGCGTTTGTTGTCCACTACGATTTGGTTTTGAAAGATATTCAATCCCGAGTCGGCAGACTATTCGGTGCGGAGATTCGATCACGTGGCGTTTTGGCGATCACTCTCAAGAACAATTTCACGCGAGACATTCGCGCGTTGGACCCGAACGACATCATTGGCCCGCTAGGATACGGAGTTGATAAATGGGTCTCGCCGACCGAACGCTTGGCCTACATGATTCGCTACGAGAATGACCCACGCAATGCGACGAGTGCTGCCCTTAGCGTTAATATTCAGCAGACGCTCGATAGCGACTTGGATCCACGCAGTTTTGAGTTTGGAGACTTTGGTTTCGGAGGCAGATTGTTCAAAGTGCCCAGTGGCCGACAGTCTTTGGCCATGGACCTTGATCTTCGCAAGGAGATCGGGGTCGTGGTGCGGGTATTTGCTAGGGTGGATGCCGCCGTCGGCAATGTCAGTTGGACATTCACTACGATCTCACCGGCAACAAACGATGATGCAACGAACCCCAAGGACGGCTTCTTACCATTAAATCTGACACCACCCGAAGGGGACGGCTTCGTTTCGTACACAGTCCGAGCCAAGAAGTCATCGGCCAGTGGTTCTAAGATTCAAGCCGAAGCCCGCATTATCTTCGACGGCAACGTGCCAATCGATACTCCGCAAATTTTCAATACCTTGGACGCAACGAAACCCGAGTCCAACATTGCATCGACTGAGACGAGCGGTCAGGATGCGAGGGTGCGAGTCAAGTGGGCTGGTAACGACGGTGACGTTGGGGCAGGTGTGTCGACGTACGATGTGTTTGTGTCAGAGAACCAAGGGCGATATCGGACTTGGCTGACAGGTACACAACAGACGGAAGCCGAGTACGTCACCACGGCGGGGATTGTAGTGAGTTTCATCACCATCGCGCGCGACAATGTGGGCAACTCGGAAAATGAAGTTAAATTCCCGGATTCATCGCGCCCCACTGCCTTTGCGGGTGGCCCCTATCAAGTGTTTGAGGGCAAGCCGATCGTTCTGCAAGGAGGCGGTTCTGACCCTGACCCAACCAAGACTCTCAGTTACGAATGGGATCTTGAGTACGACGGCAATTCATTCCAAGTCGATAGCCAATCGGCAACGCCAACGTTGACTGTCGGGGATGGTCCGAGCGTCCGAACCGTGGGGCTGCGGGTTAGGAATAGCGGTGGCAATTCGCTTGCCAGCCCCATAGCATCGACAACCATTGCGATCACCAATGCCGCGCCCGAGATCACGGTCCAGTCGCCAAGCGTTCGTGGTAATGTCGGGGCAGTGCTTCGCAACTCGGGAACGTATCGAGACCTTTTTGAGGACTTGGTTTCATTGAGCGCATCGGTTGGTGCGGTCGAGAAACAGAACGATGGAACTTGGTCGTGGACCTTGACGCCAACGATTGGAACCAAATCGCAATCGGTGACGATCACGGCCAAGGACAAGGACAATGCTACCGCATCGGTATCGTTCACCTATTCGGCCAACAGTATTCCCACAGGAATTCAGCTGTCAAACGCGAGCCTTCCCGAGAAGCAACCCATCGGAAGCTTAGTCGGTAAGTTGTCGACCGTCGATCCGGATACTAGTGATTCGTTTTCATATACTCTGGTTGCAGGAAATGGAGATGTGGACAACGGATTGTTTTCGATCGTCGGTGATCAGCTGCGAACGGCACAGGTGTTCAATATTTCGCAAGACACAGACTATTCCATTCGCATTCGAAGTGTAGACCAAGACGCGGCTGGAATCGAGCAAGTCTTTGTGATTCGGGTGACCAAGGCGGGCGAAATCAATACCGATTTCGGCGACGCTCCGAATGCGGCTCAAAGCGGATTCGTTGGGAGTTATCCGACAACGATCGAACAGAATGGAGCCCGACATCGCATGGGTGCGTTGCGATTGGGTGCCGCTTTGGATGCAGAGCCGAACGGTGTCAGCTCGCCCAATGCAACGGCCGATGACATCAATGGAGTGGATGACGAAGACGGCATCCGCTTTGCTACGCCGATTTACGTGAGTGCGACAACGGTCAATCGGGCGAGCATCGTGGTCGTTGCTTCGGGCACTGGAAAGCTCGATGGATGGATCGATTTCAATCGGGATGGGGACTGGGACGACACGGGTGAACAGATACTCGTTTCAAGCGGAGTTGCATTGGGCAGTCAGTTGATATCGTTTGCTATCCCAGTCAACGCAAGTTCTGGAGCGTCCTATGCCCGATTCAGGCTGTCGACTGCTGGCTCCTTGGCACCGACGGGAGTTGCAACCGACGGAGAGGTGGAAGACTATGAAGTCGCGTTGTCAAACGCGAATCAAACAGGTCTGAACTGGAACTTGAATGCGAGCGATCTTGGGCAACACGAAATGTTGCTTCTCGATGGTCAATTGATCGTTCGAAATGCGTCGGGGACGGTCTTCTCAGTGCAGGCAAACCTGGTTACGTCCGTGCAATTCCAGAGTACGGAAAAGAACACGATCTACCGATTCGACAACCCGACGATTTCGCTCTTCGGAACGTTGGCGTACTCCAACAGCAGCGAGCCGGTGGTTGTCAGTGCAGGGTTGGTAACTATTGACCTAACGCAGTTGAGCGGCAAGTTCAGCGGGGTCAATGTTATTGACACGCGAGGAAACGGGGCCACTGAGATTCGCTTTTCGCCAGCAGCTGTCGCCAGCATGAACCAGGAAAAGTCCGTGAAGTTGTTGCTGGACAAAGACGATCGCCTGGTCACTCAGGGATTGTGGCAATTCAATTCAAGTAGGCTTGAGGATGGTAAGTTGGTCCATCGATTTGACGCGAACGGTTCGGTCGTAGATATCCAGTCTCAGAACAAGTGGCAGAACCCACTGAACAAATACGATGTCAACAAGAATGGAGCCACGGATCCATTGGATGTTTTAGTTCTCATCAATCGAATCAATGCATCATCAGGTTCTCAAACGTTGCCGGAGTTTGACCCCGCGATGCCAAACGATTTCCAATTCATGGACGTCAATGGGGATGGATCGTTGAGTCCATTAGACGTACTGGAAGTCATCAATGCGATCAACGGTCGCAATGGAAATGCCGAAGGAGAATCCACTCAGAGCACGGCTGACTTGTCGCCAAGTTCTAACTCACTAACAGATCAGTTCTTTGCCTCAAATGATGCCCTTTTCGAACAAAATGATTGGTGGCAACGAGGACGGCGCAAAATCAAGTAGTTGTCGACATTTCGAAGAACTCTCCATCGTCCCATTGCCAAGAACTTTGTTCAGCATAAGTGAGCCCTTCGTCGCTGAACCGACGATCGAACTCAATCGCCGGTTGTCCCATCGCCCGTTTGTGGACGTTACTTCTTGCGCTCATAGGTCGCGACCATCATGGGATCGCCCGTTGTGGTACCCATCCACATCTTGAAAACGTGTTTGTCCTTGCTTACGTATTCCGTTTCCGTTTTGTAGTCAGTGGATTTTCCGTCCGGTCCAGGACCCTTGCCAGTCATTGTTATTTTCTTACCATCGGGACTCCTGTCGCCTTCAAGCATCAAAGGTGCCGCAGACATGGAATCAACCCAGACGGCGACAAATTTTTTCTTAATCGGATCAAATGTATCCAGTCCCTGACCGGTGAATGGTCCATCCGGCATTTTCATATCTAGTTGTGAAGTCAGCCAGATCCCATTATGAGCCATCTTATAGACACACTTACCAGTCATGTCCCCGCCGGGAGATGCAATGTTAACGGACCAGTTTCCTTCTGTTTCGGCTAAGAACGCATGTTCCTTACCAGGCTTGATTGCCTCTTGAGCGGCGAGCGATGATCCAAGGCACAACAGCAGACACAATGCGTGAGCAACAATCTTCATTTTTGGTTCCTTTTTCCGTTGGGGATTTAGCCATTCGAACAAACCAACCATGATAGCAGCTTGAGGCATCGCGTGCAGAACCGTGAACCAAAATGCAAGACCAAAACAGAATTGCAGGCAAGCGAAGACCTCAATGAATGCAATCAGAAATCGCCGCCACCGCTAGCGTCACCGCCCGCATCACCACCGCCAAAATCGCCACCGCCAAAGTCGCCACCAGTTCCGGAATAGTCGGTATCTTGACCCGAGAATCCGGTTGGTCCACCCATTCGGTTATCTTGGTCGGCCCCCCATGCGTTTCCATGGTTTCCCGAAAACTGGTCATAGAGCCACATGCCTGCAGCCGCGCCAAACATACCACCTAGCAGTGAACCGAACATGCCTCCGCCACCAAAGCCTGGAGACATGCCTGTACCAGGAGTTGAAGCCCGCCCCCCCATCACGGAACGAAGCACTCCCACGATCAGCCAGACCGCTATGATGCCAATGACGGCGATGATCAGCCAGCTCCAAGGGTTGGCCTGAACTGACGGTACGCCTTTTACGGGCGACGTGGCAGACGAAGAAGAGACGCCGTTGACACGATTGGGTGCGGGTGCATGGCTCGCCATGGTCGTCATCACAAAATTGACGCCGTCCAACAATGCATCGTCATTTTGCTTCTTACGAAGTTTAGTTAGCATCAGGCTGGTGAGGTTGGTGCGGTCCATCAACGTGAACGCCTTTTTCTGCGTGTCATTACCAACGACGATTTGGAGGTGGGCCGGCTCTTTTGTAAGCAGGATATAAAGCCCGTTTACCTTTTGCTGCTTGGCCTTCTCAACGGTCCATTTTTCAAACATCCGCCCCACCGCAGCTTTGTCTGTGAGGTCTACGCCCTGTTTGATCTCTTCCGGAATTTCCTTGAACGTTTCGATGACGAGATCTTTTTTGTACTGATGTTCTATTTCCGAAATTTTGCGAGTCGCTTCAGATTTGGCAGAATCGGAGAAAAAGGCACCGTTATCTCGAACCGCTCCAAGTCCAGCGAGTGAGATGGATGCGCCGAACATCGTCGTGACGACAAAACCTAGTGCGAGGATCGTTGGGTGTTTAAACATGGTTTCTCTTGGTAAATATGCGGCAACTGCCTAGACGAAATTCGCAAGAGCTTCGTCGCTCCGGCTCACATGACAGTAATGGATAGTAATTCACGTTCGCTATGCGTCATTTAAGGCATAGAATGCTATTCCTCTTTTAACGGAGCACATTATGTGCCGTTAGCGGCAAATACGGGTGCAATTTTCAATTGGCCGTACAGCCATTTAGCCGTGCTAAGCATCCCCCGAAGTTAGTTCGACATCTGTTTTTTCCTCAGATTCGACATTTCCGCTTCTCGAGTCAGCTAAAAGGGCGTCCCCCTTCACCAGCCAAGCTCCCGCAAACGCCCACACCGCAATCCACTCCAGCCAGAACAGAGTATTCCAGCGATTTAAGAATGCTTTGGCTGATTCGGGAATCAAAAAAAGTTGAATGCCCATAATGAACATGCAACCTAATATTGTGACACCGGAGGCAAAATAGGTCGCGTCCCGCTGCTCGTTGCGAGTCACCAAACGCAGTCCAAAGTGGCCTCTGGGGAAATGGTACAGGGAGTAAATAGCCAACGTCAAAAAGAAGACTCCACCACTGACGGTATGAACATAACCAGCGAGGGTAGACTGATGCAGCGGATCACTGTTGGCGTCCAGTGGGCACAACGCCACGCCAAATGCCGACGCACATGCGAAATTGCCGGTCCAATTCTCAAAGGTGTCATATCCGTGATAGCAAAATAAAAAGATGCCCATGGCGCACATGACCCCTACGAAAATATCTCGCATCGGAGTGTGGTAATAACTACTCATATTGTCCTGTATCTCAATGCCGAGCACAAAATAGCCAAACGGGCCAAGAATGAGCGGGAGCATGAGAGCCAGGATTCCAAGTGACCGGCGTATCCCCAAGTAAGACATGACGACCGAATGCGCATGAGGATTGCTGCGAACCAGAGCCATTTCTCGAGTTGTTCTGGGTAATGCCATAAATGAATACTCAAAAGGAATGTTCGATGAAGTTGAAATCCGAGTGCATACGTTCCGACCAAGGGGGACACTTAGGAAGCAAGATTCGCTCCGTTCAGCCGACTTTTATCGCCCGAACACACTGGCGAGGTCACGGATGAATGGTATGCCATTTGCTGTTTCATGGGAATGGTTCAGTCATTCGCAAACGAGGAGAAAAAAATGTTGCCAACTACAGTAAGTCGTGTGCCAGCCCATAGCGAGGCTGCTTCCAATGAATGGATTCGTCAGCACACGGAAGCCAGCATCGCCAGATTTCAAAATGCAAGTCGAGCCGCGATTGATGAAAGACTGAAAGAACTGGATGCTGAGTGGGACATAGAGCGTACTTTGGAGGCCAACGCCGCTACCGCGGTGCTTGTCGGATTGGCATTGGGAGCGACGGTCGACCGCCGTTGGTTCGCATTTCCTGCGGTGGTAGCCTCGTTTCTCCTGCAGCACGCACTCCAGGGTTGGTGCCCTCCGCTACCTGTGTTTCGGCGTATGGGAATACGTACGTCGTATGAGATCGATTATGAGCGATATGCCCTAAAGGCACTCCGCGGGGACTTCAAAAATCACATTGAGTCCACTCCTAAAGCTCTGTTGAAATCCGTGGAGCAATAGTTTCCTGAGCTTCCAGCCCGATCGATCTTCAATCAACTGGTTAACCAAAAATGAACAGTCTGCGTTCACTGAAATCATGGTCCCCTACGTTGCGGGTGCCGGCTTTGGCTTGCTAAGTTGGTTTGCAATTGCTGGTGCGGATCGACCGATTGGCGTGACTACCGCGTTTGAAAATAGCGCGGCAGTTTTAGAAAAAGCGGCGGTTCCCCAGGCCGAGCAAACCACGGCCTACCTTGCTCAGACTCATCCAAATCCAACTGAGTTTTACTTAAACGGAGAGTCCTTCATTCCGCATCTTTGAATAATCGGCTCGTTGGATGTCGTACCGGATGGACTGGGCGCATCCACTTGTAAGAACGGTTGACCAAAGTCGTCTATTTTCGCTACAAGCGTGTCCCATGCGATAAGCCGTTGCTTGCCTATTCCTGCGCGCAAAACCCACCCAATGCGTGCCGGTCCAGGATCAAATCCATTGAAGATGAAGTTGCCAATGCTGTAGAGGATCAGCTTCCCCTTATAGTATTCGACTTCTTGAGTCACATGCGGATGGCCACCAACGATCATGTCCGCACCAGCATCAATCATCAGTTTTGCGAGTTGCCTCTGACGGTCGTTTGCCGGTTCATATTCACAGCCCCAGTGCAACATCGGAATGACAAAGTCGGCTCGATGAACAGCGCGTGCAGCTTCAATGTCAGCGGTAACTTGTGCGTCAACCGCCCAAGCGACACCCGGCCAACTCGGACCTGCTTCGAAGGCGCGCGGTTTGAAATCGTTGTAGGCTAAGAAGGCGACGCGTAACCCATGGCGCTCCACGATGAGCGGCTGCCTCGCGTGCGCGCAATCACGGCCGCCACCGACGTAGAGAATTTTATTCTGCTCGAGCAATTGAAGTTGTTCCAGGAACGCAACATGCCCATAATCGCCGGTGTGATTATTTGCCAGACAGACGATGTCGAGATGTTTCTGTACAGGCCCAAGCACGCGAGGATGCGCACGAAACACGTAAGGTTTTTCGAATTCCTTCCCGGTCGTTGCGACAACACATTCCAGATTGCCAATCGCGAGATCCACCTTGCGGAACAATTCAGCGAATTCACCAAAAGGGTCTTCACCAAGTGCGATTCTTTCACCTGGAGTCTCAGCCAGCATGATGTCCCCAACAAACGCTAAATCGATCGTTTCGGAAGCTGGCTGCTCGGTTTGCGCTTGCGTGCTGGCTGCGATGCAAGCCAGGATGAGCAAAAAACAATTCGTTTGTCGGTACATGATCTATTTCTTTTCACCCTAAATGTAGTTGGCTTCAAGGATCCAAAAAGTTGGCAGAATGATCGTGGCAGAATGATCAATCCACTCCAACCACGTGGCTGACGCTGCTAGCGTCAGCTCGCCCTAATGGATCCAATTCAACGAATCGATTTCCGTCGCTCCCGTTTCCTTTGGATTGACCAGTTTTCTAAGTTTTGCGAGGTCCTTTAGCTGATTTGAGTCAAACCGACTTTTATCGAAGGGCTCATTGAGTGAAAACCAATGGATCGTGGCCATTTCGAGGCACAAGCTTCTTATTGGCTTTCCATTTACTTTCGGATCTTTGATCGCAAGATAAGATTCTCGGATGATCGTGGTCGGGACGAATAGCAGTGTTGATCGATGGACAGCAAGAGGCCGAAAGCTAAAGGAGCTAGGTTTCATCGGATCATTCTTCGCATCGACGGTGGAGCGGTTACGCGAGGTAGCCCATCGCGTAGGTCGCAAGTTGTTGGTGAAATTGGACTAGCTTGCCGATCGACAGGAAGATTTTTTGACAGGAAGATAAAACAGAGAATGCGAGTGAGAATTTTCCTGTCGTTTACTTTTCCTGTCGTAGAGACTATAGACATAGAGAAGTTGTGCGCTGAGAGCATTGGGAAGCGGACCGATCCGTCGAAAAGCATGTCCATTTGCGAGCGACTCTTCTTCCGATCTTATAGAGGACAACAAACGAGGACAGGCATTGCATTTTGCCAGACTGCTTCAGAATTTGCTACAATCGAGCTCCAAAAGATTGGCTCTTTCTTCCAAAGTTCAGAGGCATGCTATGACCATCGCTCGCTCTCGAATCGTCGATCTCCAGTCCACTCGCTGGTACCACTGCATCAGTCGATGTGTCCGAAAGGCATTCCTCCTGGCGGATGAAGTCCATGACCGAAAGTCTTGGATCGACAATCGCTTGAAACAACTTGAAGCCATCTTCGCCATCTCCGTCGGAGGTTTTTCGACAATGGATAACCACCTCCACCTCCTCTTGCGTGTTGATCCAGATGTCGCTCGTGATTGGTCGGATCATGAAGTCGCAACTCGTTGGTTTGAGCTCTACCCACCTCGTGACGCCAAGCGACAGCCTATCGCTCCGACCCAAGACATGATTCAAAACCTAGCCGAGAATGCGTCATGGGTTCAAACCGCTCGCGAGCGACTCGCTTCGTTGAGCTGGTTCATGAAGTGCCTCAAAGAACCGTTGTCTCGGATGGCTAACAAGCAAGACAATTGCAAAGGGACTTTCTTCGAGGCACGCTTCAAATCCATTGCGATTCTGGATGAAGAAGCCTTGTTGACCGTGGCTGCATACATCGATCTCAATCCTGTCGCAGCCGGTGTCGCGCCACTCCCAGAATCGAGTCCCCACACATCGATTAAAGAACGAGTCGAACACGTTATTGCTGCAGGCAAGCTAGAAAATGTGGAGGCGATCCGCAACGGAAGCATCGCGGCTCAGCAAGTGAGCGAAGGAATCGAAGACAGTTGTTGGCTGATCCCTATTGAAGACCAACGAAGCCAAGGAGGCAAACGCGAAGGCTTCAAAGAGGGATTCACGTTGGGTCAATACTTGATGCTCGTGGATTGCACAAGCCGTACAGTGCGGGACGACAAGCAATCCGTGTCATCGGAACTGGAATCGATTTTCGAGCGGTTGGGTAGCAGTGTAGATCGATGGACAGCAAGAATCCGAAAGCTCAAGGAGCGAGGATTCATCGGATCGTTCTTAGCGTCGACGGTGGAGCGGTTACGCGAGGTGGCCCATCGCGTAGGCCGCAAGTGGCTAGTCAACGTCGGCTGACAGAGCCAGACTGTCCGTCCCGAATTTCCGCAGAGCACTGACGAGGATCGGCTGTCTGAAGGTCTGCGCTGACAGAATGGGGAAGCGGATCGATCCGTCGAAAAACCAAGGCAATAGACGAGCGAGTTTCTTCCAACCCCATAGAACGAACCGCTGAGCTCCCCACGTCCATCGGAACAACGCAGGCAATCGCTATTTACAAATGCAATGCATGTCCTTGCTTGTTCTTGCTTGTTCTTGCTCAAATGCAATGCATGTCCTTGCTTGTCCTTGCTTGTCTTGCTTCACCTGTGTTACCTGATCCGTACCAACCTCCCGACGGATGTAGTCGGACGACGTTCGATTGGGATCGCGCGATTGACCATCCTGCTCTTGTAGACTGTTTCGCGTGAAGGATGCCGATCGCATGTTCGTACAAGACAACTGTGCCCTTCACAGGATGATCATACTGAAGCTTCCAACCAGCAGATACAATCCAACAGACAAGCGTAAGTGCGCCGGTGTATTGTGCGATTGTGGTCGCAACCCGTACTGGACGTGGAAACGGTTGGCCACCGTCCCCAAGCAACCACAGAATTGCGATAGTGTTTCCAAGGAAGAGGAAAAACGTGACCACATGAATTGCCCAAAAAGCTGCGAACGGAAAAGATAAACATACTGCGACAATCGCGACTGCATACAGAAACTGAATTGTCCTAAGTTTCGGACGGTACATTAGGACGTTCATTCCTCTGCATGAATGGCATAGCGAAACGAAAAAATTGATCCCAACTGGAAGGCAGCTATTTGGAAACGAAGATTACTCCACTCCAATCCACTTCCCACGCCGCTAACCGCTTCAGTCTATCCGACGCATCCATCCTCCAGCAAGGGTCCAGCGCCGTAGCCGAAGTAGCTTTAGCCAATTTGTGGAAAGGACGAGGCAATCGTCTCATCCAGCGATCATTCCGCCGCACGCGGAACCGATCCAAGCGCAACCGGTTACGGAAAGGATTGCCAGCGATATTAGAGATGTTGCAAAAGAAAAGTTCAATGGCGCTCTAAACGAGAAGAATGCTCGCAAGGCAGCGAAAGAAAACAATAGGGGCAGTAAGAGCATTCCGATTGTCGATAGCCCGAGAATCAGCGAGCACTGCTGGACGTCGAAATGCTTCGCGAATTCAGTTTGACTTGGACCATAAACAAATATCAGCTCCGCCAGAGCCAAGGGCATTAAGATTGCAGCAATCGACAAGAGCCATTCAGTTCGCGGCATCGGAATTCAGAATCCTCTATCAATCGCCCTTGTACGATAACGAATAACAATCTATCCCAACTGGAGCGAAGCGGAACCGGAATGATTTCTTACTCCACCCCAACACGCTTCCCAGTCACTAACCTATTCAGTCTAACCGATCCAGCAGTCGTAGTCGAATCGGCCGGAGCCAGTGTCCGCATTGAATTGAACCAATTCGTGGAAATTGGCCGATGGGTCGTTCGAGCTACGTCCGCATGGGGATGGGAATATTGCGTGCGGTGGAAGTTGCTGATTGGGACTGTTTCGATCCCGCACTAGTCGTCTAATCGGCTGGAGCCCTGGTCCGCGAAACGGTCCAATTTGTGAAAGTCGCTGGATCCTGGCTACGGCTATGTCCACATTGTGGGTGAGAAGCTTGCGACGATGGAAGAAGCTAATTGCTGCTAGTCCGATCCTGCAGGAGTACGACGCTTTCATAAGCGTCAGGGTCGTCGGGGGAACTCAGTAAGCAATAGCCGCTCTTACCCGAAGTTTAGGCTAGCTACCTGTCTGGCTTCGGCGTGCGGGATCTCGACAGTATGGCGGATCCGACGCGTTTCGTAATACAAATCTCATTTCCAAATTCTCGTAGTCCATGAATCCAATCCAAACAGGAGAGTAGGACTCCATCCGGCATCCAATGCAAATCGTATCGCGTCTGGAACTTCGTGGTCTCTAATCTGTCCAAAAGGATCTATCATCAGTTTGGAGCCTTCTCCGTCCGCATGCAGCACAGTTACGACACCGCGACCGTTTTCACCACGCGAGCCTTTTACCCAATGGTAATAAACTCCGTTGATGCAGGTGTTGCGACGATTTCGTTTTGGGAGCGTCATGACAGCGAAAGGCGGTGTGGCAATTCAGCCCCGTAGCTGACTCAACGCAAGTCAAAACGGCCGATCGAGTGCTTCGTGTGCTTGCCATGGTTCTGCAATGTTTTTATGACTAGAGGTGCGACATTCATTGTAGACGTTGAGCAGCCTCCATCGCTGACTCGAACATCATGATGGGAATCATGATGGTACCATACGCAACAGCATTACAAACCAGTGCCGACAACCGTCGCCCACGAACCCATCGAAAACTTGCGATGACATTGAGGGTTCTCGCGACGAGCAATGCTATTGGCATTCCAACTGCGGCAAAGAACATCATTCGAGTCGAAGGATTCTGATAGACATCAATGTTTTGGAAAATCCCAATTGGAATTGCAACGATTGCGAGCAGACCGAAAAAACCGCTCAACGCAGCCGGAATTGACGCACGTGGGGGACTTGCGTCAGCAAGAGGTGCGTTCGGATTCAGTGGCTGTGATTCGTAAGGGTTCATTCGAATTTCAGAACGGCGGCGTTGACCGAGCGGCTAGTCTGCTCTCCATTGAAATCCGCCTTTTCCGCCGCTTCGTGTCCAACGCATTGTTCTGTTTTCTATGTCTCGCTCAACGACGAGTTGATCTCGCTTCGCATCTTGCATCAAGACGTGTATATGCGAAGCGTCTGTAAGTCGATCTTTCAGTTCGAGCAAAGCTTTATCGTCACAGGTTGCGGCAATAATATTTAAATAGTCGAGGTTTCCAAGTCGCTCGAAGATGGTACGTACCCCTCGGTCAGTTATGCCTCCAGGTGCACGTGGATCAATTGTGTTGCCTTTTTGTCCCGGCCATATCGATAATCGCAGTTTTCTATGGGACGGAAGCTTTGCGAGCAATTCAAGTTGATCATCGGTTGGATGATCAGTTGTCGGCCTTAAGATTACAGTGTCAATAGAACTAAACAGATGGAGCCCCATACTCGAATTGTCAGTAGTGATCGGAGCGCTATTGCCATAGTAGACCCCACCGCCCAAGGCGAGTATTCGATCCACGACCTCACGTTGTTTAGCTGCACGTTGCAACCAAACAGTGAGCACTACTGCGGTAATCGCTACCATTACAAAGAATGTGCGAAGCGAGTATCGAAGTCTCATTTTGCTTCGCCTTTCCAACAGAACTAGTAATTCTCAGGCGCCCGCGCCTGTAAACACAATCTTATCGTACCCCGTTTAGCTGGTCGAATGGGCAGTGAGACAGGTTAATCTGCGCCTCATCCTCTAAGATGTAGAGCTTGTGGAAGCGGCTGGACCCCGGTTACGGCTATGTCCACATGTGGATGGGAAGCTTGCGGCGGCGGAAGAAGCTGCGACTGTTTCGATCAAGCAGGCGTAGTTTAATCGGCTGGATGCCAACTTGTGGGCGCTTCCTTTCAGTGATCGATCATGCTTAGTTCTGGTCTCCTAAAAAGAATGTCTTGTCACGATGCAACGCTGTCTCCCCAATCCCGACTTTGACCCCAAGGAATGTTTTCAACGTGGCTTGTTCATAGACTTCGACCGATGATTAAAAAGGATGCTACTACCGTATGAACAATCACAATAAGAACAGCGAGAGCCTTTTTATACTTGACTTGAAAATGTTCTACAACGACCGCACACGCGCAACTAACGATCGTTGATTCAATACTAAGTCGTTGCCAGGCAAACAGTGCATGTATCGCTTCAGTGAAGGAAATGCGGTCCGTTGAATTATTGAAGATATCCCAGCCTAAAATCAACCCCCCAGGTAAGAGAAGCAATGCGGGAATTAACCAATAAAGCATGGAACGATTGGCTAGTACACGCGTGAATCCCACCACCGATCTCGATGCTTCTGGCATGTCTTTTCGCACGGCTTACCTCCGTTCTCTCATGGTGCAACCATATCTTCGTTGATCCTATGCCACGGGGGAAACGAATTCATAATTAAAAAAAGCCGAACGTATCGAAAGACAAAAATTTTCACCCCAAAATACTTCCCCGCCGCTAACCGCTTCAGTCTATCCTAATATTGCAAGCAGCTAGCGCCGTAGCCAACTTAGCTCCCAGCCAACCTGTGGAAAGCGTCGTCGCTGGCTTCGACCACTTCCACATTGTTGCCTGCTGACGCTGAGCTAGGTCCACACTGATTGGGCTAGCTCGTGGAAAGCGGCTCCATCCCGGCTACGTCCACATCGTGGATGGGAAGGTTGCGGTTAGGGAAGAGCAAAGCGACTGTTTCGATCCTGCAAGCGTCGTCAATCGCCGAGTTCAAGGTCCACGTGGGGATGGTTAAACTTGCTGGAAGCGGCTGGATCCCGGCTACGGCTATGTCCACATTGTGGATAGGAAGCTTGCGGCGGCGGAAGAGGCTGGCTGGTGGCGGTTAGTCCCCGGTACCCGGAAACGGGCACCCCTTACCCGATTTCGTCGTGGGCTTTCTGATCGCCCTATTCTGATTTTGATTGTTGCTCGTCAATTGGCTCAAATCGAACTTCTTTGTATTCAACCGACTTCTGCCTAGTTTCTTCTTCCATTCGGCAGGTCGTGTAGTTCACCGTTTTTGTCCTAACCTCGGGAACCATCGTGCAGACGGTATATGTTACCGTCTTTTCACGCGTCTCGTATACCGGCTTCATTACGGTGTATTGGATTTCTTTAGTGTGGTTTTCATGCACAGGCTTTTTGACCGTGTAGTTAACAAGTTTTGTTTTGGTTTCAACCACAGGACGCATACCAGATGGCGTAGCCGTGGTAGTAACAGCCATATCTGATTTCGACAAGGCATTTGCGGTTATCGTCCCTGGTGCCGTTTTCGTGGTTGTGCGTGTCGCCACAAGCCCGCCAACGATAACGATCAGGCCAACGGAAAATCCGATTGTTAGCCGATTCAGTTTTAGTTTCATAGCCACAGCCTTTGCTAGCGTTTTTTTGGTTTTAGCGAACAATCGCTTACTTCAAGATCGGAAGTCCTGCGAAGTGTCCTCCTGTATTTGTTTAAGAATAAAACGAAATCCGTGGATGATACCAGCTCGCCTTATGTCTGAAGTCGTATCGGCACCATTGACCGAGCCAGAGGAATTGAATCAATGCAAGTCAAAACGGTCGATCGAGTGCTTCGTGTGTATGTCTTGGTTCTGCCTAGCGTTCATTGTATTCCCGAAAGTATTCCATGAACATCAAGTGGACCGGGCGAAGCATTTGGATCGCCGAACTGAACTGCAAGCCGACGTCAGCGCGTTGCTGTTCCTGTATGGCTAACGCGAACTCGTTGTCTTCGAGAGCGTTTAGCATTTCATAAAAGTATTCACAACAATGACGACCACCGCGTGCATCCGTGTACGCTCCCGCATCGTTCAAAAAAGTGGCCCACGACGTCGCGCCAGATTCATTGCGGAGATAGATGCAAGCAATGTATTCATCGTCGCAGTCATCGCTTTCGAATCGCTCAAATGGTTCGGCATATACGAATCGGTTTATTGCAGCAACTGCGTCTGGGTAGTATTTGATCGTGGCGATTTCAAGTATCCACTGTGGAGGCTCGTCCAGCGAGGCGATTAACTGATCGGCCCAACCATAGTAGTGCTTGTACCAGATCAAGCGTGTATCAATCATCGTGGCAATTCGCAATGCGAACCGCTTGGAGTTGACGTCACATTGGAGGGTCTTGGTCATTGATTCGATGGCAGAAAGAAGCCATTTAAGTCCTGGGTTTGGGGTGGGAGCCATTCGAAGCTTCCAACTCGAACCCGTTAGCATGACAGCGGTTGAGCTTTCCTCGCCGCTTTCCGCTTCAGTCTATCCGATGTAGCGGGCGTCGTCGAATCAGCCAGTTCGATCGTCCGCATCGATTTGAACCAACTAGTGCTTTGTTACAGCAAAGAATTAGGGTTGATTCCAATTAGCCGTTTGGGCGCTAGCCCCGGTTCTTTCAGACAAAACCTTGGCTAACGCCAAAACGGCTAATCCTAAAATCAAGCTGTCACAAAGCACTAGGGGAAAAGTCAGCCGCTGGCTATGGCTACGTCCGCATGTAGTTGGGAAACTGGCTGGTTGATCCTTGACTGTTTACTATTCCGATGCATCCATCCTACAGCAAGCAGCCAGCGCCGTAGCCAAAGTAGTTTCTAGCCAACCTGTGGAAGGGAAGAGGCTAGGCAACCAGCGCCAATGTCCACAGTGTTTGGGCTTGGTAATTCGGTACTACGGACTACGGCTAGTTCCTTGCGAGGCTGGGGGCGCGTACGGATTCACTGCTTCCGAAGCTTCAAGAGTGGGGCTTTCCGTAGGGGCAAGATTATCTGAATCGGAAACAGCATCGAACCGCCGTTCAACCCACCATGCATGCATATTGCCAAATATCGGACCTGCGATAAGGCCAACTCCGCCGAAAGTCATTAAGTATCGTTTGTCGCCCCCAAACAAGGCTCCGTACGTACCGCCGAGCACGAAGCAGCTAGCTACCCAGACACAGACCGTTAAACCGCCAGCACGCTTCGCAGGATGTCGTCGATGTTTGAACCATATGATTGTCGATGTTACCAGCAACAACGCGACGCCGAATGCAATCGACCCGAAAAAGGCGGTCAATCGGTCAGCAGAAGTTGGCGTTGAGTCGAACATTGTGGACATCAATCCAGTCTATCCGATCCCGCAGGCGTAGTCGAATCGGCCAGCGCCCAACGTCCACAGTTGTCATGTAAACTTGTGGAAGCGGCTGGATCCCGGCTCCGGCTACGTCCACATTGTGGAGGGAAAGCTGGCGGCGTACGGCGAAATCTGGTCCCTATCCCGATGGATTGCTATGGCCCTCCTGCTGCTCCGGTGAAGCGAGAAACGTAGCAGTCAAGCCATTCTTTCGCGTATCGTTTTGTTGAGTCGCGAATTTCAGTGATGATTTGGTGACCAGTTTTTCCATCATCAACAATCTCAGCTTCGCGATCTAGCAGATCATCGTTGAGCCAATAGTCGCGTATCAAATGGTGGATGCCGTGCGATTCACCAAGGTACTTGCCAGGTTCGTTATGAAACGAATAGGCGTAGTAAACGTCATTGATCATGTCATCCAATGGCAATAGCGGATCGCCTTCAGTTTCCGCGATGCGCGAAATATGAAAGAACAAGAGCTGCCAGATAGCCGTTTCCGTTTCAGGTAGTGGAATGGAAGCGTTTTCAAGAAATCTGCGAAAGTGAGGCTCGACGTCGGAGAGGATTGCAGGTGACGAATCAATTATTGCCAAGAGCGTATCATCATACACTCCACTATTCAGTAGCCCATTCGCTGTCGTCACGATCACTTCCGATGAAAGTCCTCTCAGGGACAGACGCGAGGCCAATTCGGTCAACTCAGCTATTTGTGGTTTCGAGAGAAGGTCAACCATCATCTTGGTCATCACGAATAGCAATCTATCCCAACAGTAACGAAGCGGATCAAAACGTATCCACATCGACCAGCGTCCCCGCTGCTAGCCGCTTTAGTCTATCCGATCCACCAGTCGTAGTCGAATCGGCTCGAGCCAGTGTCCACGGATTGGTCCAACCTGTGGAAGCGGCAGACGCTAGGTTGCTGGCTAGGCCAATCATGCAGGAGTACGACGCTTACACAGTGGTTGAGTTAGCCGTGAATCCTGCCGAATTCGGGAAGCTAGCAGCCAGGTACAACCTTGTGGACAACCCAAGCTCAGCGACCCGGTCTGCGAGAGGCAGGGATTGCAACCTGGACGCGATGGCCGGGTTCGCTGCAGCGCATGGTTAGGCGGTCAGGCTCCCCCCATCCCAATTGTGCTCAGGGTCCGGGTAAAACATCAGGCCTCTGGCGTTGTTGGTCACCAACACAAGCCAGCCCCAGGAACTTTTGTCCGATAAACATCGCCCAATTTGAAGAATTCAACTCCCGCACTGGACGAATTCAATTTGTGCCAGACGAGCTGTGGTGGTTCGTTACGCGACCGACTATCTTTTGACTGCCGCTCGGCTTGACACCACGATTTTGAATCACGTGCTTCGTGTTCGCGACATTGAGGAATCCGTCAAGCAGCTCGAAGAAGAACAAACGAAGGACAGGCATTGCATTTTGCCAGACGGACTCGGGATTTGCTACAATTGAGCTCTAAAAGATTGGCTCTTTCTTCCAAAGTTCAGAGGCATGCTATGACCATCGCTCGCTCTCGAATCATCGATCTCCAGTCCACTCGCTGGTACCACTGCATCAGTCGATGTGTCCGAAAGGCATTCCTCATGGCGGATGAAGTCCATGACCGAAAGTCTTGGATCGACAATCGCTTGAAACAACTTGAAGCCATCTTCGCCATCTCCGTCGGAGGTTTTTCGACAATGGATAACCACCTCCACCTCCTCTTGCGTGTTGATCCAGATATCGCTAGCAATTGGTCGGATCATGAAGTCGCAACTCGTTGGTTGGAGCTCTACCCACCTCGTGACGCCAAGCGACAGCCTATCGCGCCTACCCAAGACATGATTCAAAACCTAGCCGAGAATGCGACATGGGTTCAAACCGCTCGCGAGCGACTCGCTTCGTTGAGCTGGTTCATGAAATGTGGAAGCGATTCGCAACGGAAGCGTCGCGGCTCAGCAAGTGAGCGAAGGAATCGAAGAGAGTTGTTGGCTGATCCCTATTGAAGACCAACGAAGCCAAGGAGGAAAACGAGAAGGCTTCAAAGAGGGATTCACGTTGGGTCAGTACTTGATGCTCGTGGATTGCACAAGCCGAACGGTTCGAGACGATAAGCAATCGGTGTCATCGGAACTGGAATCGATTTTCGAGCGGCTGGGTAGCAGTGTAGATCGATGGACAGCAAGAATCCGAAAGCTCAAGGAGCGAGGTTTCATCGGATCGTTCTTAGCGTCGACGGTGGAGCGGTTACGCGAGGTGGCCCATCGCGTAGGCCGCAAGTGGCTAGTCAACGTCGGCTGACGCAGCCAGACTGTTCGTCCCGAATTTCCGCAGAGCACTGACGAGGATCACCTGTCTGAAGGTCTGCGCTGACAGCATGGGGAAGCGGACCGATCCGTCGAAAAACCAAGGCAATAGACGAGCGAGTTTCTTCCGACCCCATAGAACGAGCCGATGAGCTCCTCACGTCCATCGGAACAACGCAGGCAATCGCTATCTAAAATGCAATGCATGTCCTTGTTCTTTTTCGGCCTGAGACAACAAATACAGTGCTAGTTTATGATCTCGTACTAATTGCCTTTTTGGTCCTTCTCCATTTCATTTGCGATCGCTCTGTAGCGACTCGCACTTTCTTTATCGCCAACGTTGTAGTATACGATGCCCAGCATGTAATAGGCGTGCTGGTACGTCGGATCAAGTTTCGTCATCTGCAACCAGTCCGCAATCGCCTTGTGATTGTCGCTTCCGCCGTACGCGGTAGCCCGTTCGTACAAGATGTCCATGTCGGTCGGGTCTAGCGCATGGGCTTTGTTCAAATCGTCTAATATGCTGACTGGATCGATGCTGATTTCGGCTCGCGAGGCGTAAGCTTCCTTTTGGTTCGGGTCGAGGCGGATTGACTCGGTGAAGTCGGCCACCGCGGCTTTGAGGTACTCGCTACGAGTAATGGCACCCTGCGAATAAGCTAAGCTGATGTTTGCTACTCCCCTACAACAAAACGCGGTTGCACTCCGTGGATCGAATTTGACCGCTGTGTTGAGGTCAGCGAAAGCTCCGAGAAAGAAAGGGCGTTTAATCTCCGTTTGCCGTTTGAGCATATCATCAATAGAATAATTGCCCGAAAACGGTGGCTCAATCTTGTTTCCCTGATGGATCCGACTTAAGCCCCGCACGCTCAAGACCGCTACATCTGAAGGGTTGTCGGTCAGTGCCCGCAAACAGTCCTCGTTAAACGTTTTGAGATCGTCGTCATGTATCATGGGGGATTTCGTATACGATTTACCGTAAGTGAATCTACACGGGCGGAGACCCCACACATGGGAGCGGGCTAACGCCCGCTCGCGGAAGAACCATGCTTCCGGGCGTTTCAATTGAGTTATGGCTTCGGTCGTGTCGGCTAGAACCACACCCCATGCCTTACCTCTTGCGAAAATCTCGAAACGCACGCGGTAAGCGATCACACATGCCGGGTCGATCTTGAGTGCGATGTTGAGGTTAGCGAGCGCTCGATCGGTTTCTCGATTCTTGTCTAGCTGAACAGCCCTCTGAACGAAGTAGGTCGCTGACGAAACGTTCTTCGTCCCGGCTTTGAGGTCCTCGTTCTCGACTTCCAGTCTCTCAACGCGATTTTCCAAGCTGTCGAGTCGCCGCTTTATCGCCCCAATCTCACCGTTAACCTGCTCCGCCATCGTTCGGAATTCGTCGCGTGTGATGCTCTTCGTAATCACGGCCCGAAGCTTGGCGACCTCCTTGCGCATCTCAGAATGTAGAACCGCATTTTGCTCGAGATCCTTCAGCCGCTGGTCGAGAAGACGCACATCGGGTTTGCTCGTAGCCCTGTCCCACACCTCATCTACGAGCGCGCCGCCAAGGTATCCGGCAACAAAGTCTGCCACGGGATCGACAGCCTTAGCAGGGGTTGGAATTCCCAGGGTAAGTATTCCGAAGATCGAGACAGACACAATCGTTTTGAACATCTTGGTTACTCCTCTGCGGCCGAACGAATAACAATCTATCCCAACTGGAGCGAAGCGGAACGGAGGGATAGAATGTACGTTGCGCTAAGTCGCTTCGCCGTGTCTGAGCTGTGCGGATTCTACGCGTTCCGCTTTTCTTGCCTTCAGTCTATCAGACCCGCAAGGACATCCGCAACACGCTTGCGGCATGTTTTCCTGCCAAGTTCCGGTTGCTGTTCTGACCGATTGTGACGGTTCTAATCTCTTGGTTGCGACCGATGTCCAGACCGCTGGACTTGTCCTCGTTTTTCGACTCCTGTGATTCTGGGTGAGCGCTTATTTCGGAAAGTTCGCTCATCATCAGCCACTCCCGTCGTTACGCCACCATGTCGGCTGGTACTCGCCATAAAAAAGTTCCAGCCAACTCGGACGGTCCGTCGATGACTCTATCTCCATCGAGCTGCGGAACTGATCTCTATCCTGTGTAGTCATAATGTATCTTATGACTACTTGATGGTCGCTTTCGATCTGGTAAAACCTGTGTTTTTGAAGCCTAGCTGGTATCGTAATCGCCTACGTTATGTTGTCATAAGATTCACGGAGGGCCGAGCGTGTCCGAAAACCTGCCGCAATTGTTGGATACGGATGGAAAGCTTATCGTCGGAAAGGTCGCAAATGACGTAAATTCACTCGTGTACTGGGTGGAGTGTTAGTGGAAGACAAAGGTAGGTGGAAGCGCTCCGGGTACAACTCGCGCAAAGCGAGATGACCTACAGCTGTTCTTTGGCTTCTTTCAATCGGTTGTTTGCAGTGTGGATGTCCAGGTAATCAAAGACAAGGATATTGTTCGCTCCATCTGCATTTTGTGGTCATTGCTCGCAATACCAAGTTCGCAGCAGGAATATTCATTCAACGTCACAAAAAACGTCATTGAGAAATACGGATCCGAGTACCTCGAAGCGTTGATCACTGATGCCTCGAACTTTTTGACTAATGCCAAGCATCCAAGTGAAGTCGCTGCTCTCATCTCAAAGCGAGAAATCGTGGTGGTCGTTTTCAAGTTGACCCAACATGGCTATGTCATAACCTACGAGGACTTCCTGACCTTGTTGCCGGCCTCGGTGGCCCCTACTATTGATGCCGGATTCCATAAATTCAAAATGGAGGAGGATACCGGGTATCACGTGGTCAACCTACCGTAGGATTTCAAAATCGATATCGAGTAGCTAGGCCAAACCTCTTTGCCGATCCATCGCTGACCCTGTCAAAAGAGGACTTTGAAACTCTTGCTCACGATTCTAATATTCGCCGCCGCGAGCGTTGGGATTGGTCAAGATGCCGCATAAAACGAGCCGATGAGCTCCCCACGTCAATCGAAACAACGCAGGCAATCGCTATCTACAATTGCAATGCATGTCCTTGATCTTTCTTGTTCTTCTCCTTCGAATCGACACTGACGGACGTCGACACTACTCAAACGCGCGAAATACCGAATCGAGAATCGCCCTCAAACCTGACCAATCAACGGATTCGAAGATGGCTCGATCATCTTTGCAACGCTTGAGTTTTGCATCGAAGCGTTCTTGTATTTCAAGCTTTTGAAGAACTTCTCCCTGGTATCGTTGCAGGGTTTGATTGAATCCCTTCCATTGTACGGGAGTAAGTTTGCCGTTCTCGTCGCTGAGAACATCTTCTCCTAAATACATTTCAATGCTACCGGCCAAGCCATTAATATCCACTTCCGCCGGGCCAGTTGGCCCTAGCGTCGGGTAGCTTCTTAGTAGTTCGATTGCCGGATAGTGTCGAACCGCGATGTTGTCCGGCAGAGTGATTGTCTGCAGCGGACGAACTGCTTCGTGCGCCGCAGTGTCGTTGTCGAAAATCGCTATCACCCGATTCGTTATTCCTGAAGCGGCAAATGCCTTTACAGTGGCAACTAACTGCCCGGCACCTCCTTGCATCCGAGCGAAATGAAAGTCAATGAACGAGTAGTACTCTGCCAAATGCGGATACAAAAGAGCTAGTGAGCTTTGAAGAATTTTCGCATCAGTCGATCCTTCGGTGATAATTATCCTAGGCGAGTTAGCCGGATACGAGTTCGTCAACTCGGCAATCGCATCGATGCACACAGTAGACTCAGGTGAGTAGTAACCCGCGTTGACAACTTCTGTAACGTCTTGCACTACAATGGCCTCTGGTGGTGCAATCTCGCAAGTAATAAGCGCAATGTGCCGAATCTCAGACGACGGAAAACCAAAATACATGCCTTCATCGTCGTCTTCACTTAAAAGAAACCTGACGGTAGGGCTAAGTTCAGGGAGTTTGTAGTCATCGAAGGGTTCGCGCCGCAGTTCATTCTTCATAATGTGTCGAAGTGATTCGACGTACGCATCAAACGTGTATGCTTTCAGAAACTCGTACCTGCTTACTAAGTAACTATCAACTTCTTCGTCCGCTATCAATTCCTCATTTTCGGATAGTATGTCCCTAACCCCTGCCTCAAACGCCCTTTTGGCATGAGCATACGTAAACCCCATTACATCGAGGCGTTCAATCACATTGGCGACTTGGCAGTGATATTCGTAGGCTGTCTCTTCGGTGTCGTCATCAATAACGCCCCAGACAAGCGAGTTTCGTTCGGACAATCTACGCTTGAATACCCGCCGGTCTGATTCCCGAAACATCGTCATGACCTCGGGAATCACAAAGCTCTTGGAATCGACTATTGGATAGTCCGCGACGGTAAATGATGTATAGCTCCCCATCGAATGCACTCGGTCTTATTGAAAGATGAATGGGCCCGTTGCCGAAAATGAGTAACTGTGATTGCCACAGAGACTGTCATTGAAGTTACCATGATCAGATCTTTCCGAACACGGGACGTTTTTGGCCTTGGGTTTGTTTCCGCTTTTTGGATGTATATGGCTTTCCGCGTCATTGGATTTCGCAATTGAGACGCCAAATAGTTTGAAGAACTATACCGCGAGTGTGACTCACACCTTCGAATCCGCTTCGAAAATCAAGACTTCGCCTTAAGCCTTTCCTTTGCGTTCCGTCGCACTCGGCTTGCTTGTAGGCTCTGTGTGGCCGGCCAAAATCTCTCGAACGCGAGGGAAGTCAATGGAAATGTGCCCCAAGGGCAGTCGGAATTTTCCCCAGAATTCCAATCGTGCAAGTGGAGATTCATAAGGACTTCTGATTGCCAGAGATCCTGTACCCACAATTTGCGGAGACCGCAATCATTTTCCTGGCGGGGGTACTCTAGATTTATCCTCTGTTTGCGGCGTGATGCATGCTTGAAATGCGGAGTACGCGTCATCTACGGCGGACTTGTCAGGAATGATGCCTACGTCAGCGAGTAAGTCAACATTTCTTTTCATCATTTGAATCGCGAGAGTCCCGATAAGTGCAGTTTGGTCCCGCTCCCTTGCCTGGACATTCCCATAGTGATTCAAAAAAACAGCATGCAGTACTGCTCCAGGGGCTCCATGTGCGTGCATCGACGTCAAGTGATAGACAAAATCATATTCCCTGCCCCAAGGTTCACCGAGCTCCTCCGATCGGTTGCGGATGGATTCGGATGTGAAATTTGTTTGAATTTGATCTTTACCTTGTCGACTCCGTTTTCGGAAGCGTGACTGGAACCGATGCGTTGATTTATCGAAGTCGTCAAGCGACCCGAGCGACCCGAACTCATCCGAAATCTTGAACAGCTTCCGGGCTTCTACCACTGTAAAATTAACAAAGGCTTCCGCTCTGTCATCCGGGTCAAGCATCATCCAATGAAGGTTTAGGGAAACCTCCCAGAGTTGTCGGAGAACTGTGGCAGCAGCTTCGTGATACAACTCCGGCAATAAACGCCCAAGTGCCTTGTATGAGTTGTAGGCATAGACGAATGACTGGTTGGCGATGAAGTTCGGTAGATCGTCGCTAGTGATCCCTGGCGTGTCGACGATTGCGTCGGAGAACTTCAAGTGATGTTCAAGAATTGATTCGAATGGCAGGTTCCATAGTCTGGAGGGCATTCCGACGACTAGTGTGGGTTTTTCTGACATTTCTGTACTTCCTTCCTCGACGAATATTAGGCGGATTGTTTCGTTACTGAGAGGGGAAAAGGAAGCAAGAGGTTCGGGACCAACTGATTATGCTGGAATTCGTGCCCGGGTTGTACTCTGAACTATGGAGCCATTTTTGCGATCGTGGTTCGGTAACATCGTCGGTAGGACTTGCGAGCATGTTCTCCCCTTCTCCTGAACCAGGCGGCCCAGATGGGTTCACTCCCTCCCATTCGGTGGGAACTCCAAAACGCTATCTGCTTTCGCTCGAAAATCCTTATTGGGAATAAGGGCGATCTTCCGTCCATCGTCGTTTCTGAACGATTTGAAGCGATTTTAGAGCTATTCCAGTGGAACGCGAACATGCCTGGAGTCTTTTCAGGGAGTCTTTTAGGGGCGAGCTGCATTCGAAAAGCATAACCTGCCTATCCATGTGCATGGAATCACCAAGCTACTATTTCTTCTTCGGTGGGGTGAGCCTGCCTTCCCGGTTCAGCTTTGGAAGGATTCACTATAGTTGACCCTTCTGCCCCTTTCCTGATTTCTTTGTCGCGAATGAAGTGAGATAATGGTCCAATTCCCAATAAACAAGAACTGCTGAAAATCAAAAGCATAAACAGTACCGATATGTCAATTCCGGTACTCCGATTTCGTTTGTCCAATCGAAATTTGACAATCCTGGACATAATACCCACCCCCAACCTCGAAAGATCGACGGCATCATGCCCCCCGTCTCAATCAAAAATTGAGACTTTCCTCATTCAAACCTCATTCGAAATACCTAATAACAAATCATCGGTTCCTCGATCAAGGCTAATTGAGGGCAAAAGCCGACAGCGTTTTGGATTTCCAATACTGAGGAAGATTTTGGAGCGGCAATGCTCGAATGCTCGAACACTGATTTCCTTGGTGAGCTTGAGCGGTTTGAGAGCGATTCCAATGCGAAGCCAGGTTGCCTAGAGCGCTAGAGAGCGTAGTTGGCAATAATCGTTTCCGTTAATGGCAAGATCATTCCTACTATGCTAAAATCGCTCAGGAAGTATTCGAGCACGAGCGAGGTCCTTTCAGGGAGAATTCAGAACGTCGATGATGTTCGACCCAAAAAAAATGCCAATCGATTTGGCTTTATCTGGAGGTGGTTTTCGTGCAACGATTTTCCACCTGGGCGTAGTAGGTTTTTTGAGCGAACATAATCTACTCGGAAACGTCAAGACAATTTGTAGCGTTTCTGGCGGAAGCATTTTGGCCGCACACTTAACAACGTACTGGGACGAGTATGTTGCCGAAAGAAGTTTCCAAACGGGAGCCAGCAGGCTTCTCAAATGGATGATGGAGACGGATGTTAGTGGTAGGGTCTTGACCGAATCAAAAAAGCGAATACTCAGTCTGCGAACTCTTGATTCAGAAAAGTTAGTGGGGGAATACGAGTCGCTGCTCGCTCAAGACACCCCACAGATCCGAAGATGGGATGATCTAGAGAAAAGGGGATTTTCTGCCTATCCTGATTTGCATATCGTCGCGACCCACCTCAATACGGGACAAATGGGAGCTTTTTCAAAAAATGGATTCACCTTGGCTACACCAACGGCTGGTGCCAAGTTTGAGCAAGAAATTAATGGCTTTGTCGCGTTTGCTAAAAGTAAGAATGCAGATGTCAAATCCCAGGGTTTGTCGAGAGCAACTGCGGCATCATCCGCCTTTCCTCCGGTATTTAGTCCAATATCCTTAGTCGACAAAAGTAATGATATGTCCTACTTGCTTACGGATGGAGGTGTTTATGACAATAGTGGAGCAAAGTGGCTTGAGTTTTTGTATCGAAATGCCCCCGGTGCTTTCAAGAGCCCAAGAATCGTTCTTGTAAGTGACGCAGGTCGCGAGTTTCCTGTCAAGCTGCAAGATACGTACGACACTTTTATGGACCTGGCTGTTCGGGTCACTGACACGCAAGCCAATCGAATACTTGAATCAGATGCGAAACAAGTCGAACAATTTTTTGAGAATGCTGGTGTTGATTACGCAAGAATTTCAATCCACGACAACCTCAATACTGGCGACGAACTGCCGGAGTGGCACTCCTCAAAGGTTCAACAGCTTCTTGGGTCCATTCGCACGGAATTGGATTGCTTTTCCAGCGGAGAAGTTCAGGCACTTTACTCTCAGGGATATTTAGCTGCTAGGAAAGCGATTCGAACGCTGGGACCGTCGGATTTCGAGATCAAGAGTTTGCCAAGCTGGGTACCACAGCAGAGATATGAAAATGCAACAAGTCTGGAAGCCTCACTTGAAGATAGCTCTCGAACGTCGAAGACAGAGCGAATTGGCAAGATGTCATGGTGGCTTTGGCTTTGGTTATCCGTCAATCGATCTCGGACTATCATTTTCGTTTTAGGTCTTTTGGCATTTTTTGTTTGCACGGTCTGGATTTTTACACGTTTAACGCAACCGACATTTCGAACGCCAATAGGTAAGTTGATTGTGGAGAACCTTGATGACCAAAACTGGTTTACTCGAATACCTTCAGTTTCAACTATCACCGGAATCAATTCTAGGTCGCATGTCGTTGCCTTTGAAACCAATAAGATGGGAGTTTTGACGCAACAGCTAAATCACGAAAAGGCTGTTGTCCACTTAGCGCTGACAGGCACTCCAAGTGAATTCAGTGTATTGCTTTTTTTGAAGGTCTCAAATAACGGTGAGACTAGGTATACTTTGCTGGAAGAGTCCGGTCCACAGCAACTCCAAATCCCTTCCGGAAATCCGGATGATCGGGTAGTCGGCCTGATCATCAGTGAGAGTCCGTTAGGCGATCTGCCTTGGATTAACTCAAAACTATCAATCGAATTTAGAGGATTAAAATGAGGGCGACTAGACGTTGGTTTTTGGTGGCTTCAGGTGCAATGTTTGCGATGCTCTTCCCTCGTAAGGCGAAAGCGTCATCAGAAGGAAAAAAGTGTACTGTCAGATTATTCGACGTCGGAAAAAATCCGCTTCGGAAGTTTGGTATTTCTATTCGAAGCCTGCGTGGCGTAACGACGCGGGGGTTCACTGATGTTGATGGAAAGTATGAGTTTACAGCTCTTGAGGATTCGACATATTCGATTCAGGTTCGGGAGCCTATCTTGCAGACTGTTGTTTCAACGTTCATGCATTTGACGCCAGCAGAGATCCAGGAGTTGTCAGTTTCAATACAATCTGCGGGCACTTACACCGGCATTTTTAATGCTTTGCAAGGCATTGAATCCATGATTGTAAATGTGGTTGATCAAAATGGAAACAAGGGCATGGATGATAAAACCCTAAGCCTTCAATTGTCCAAAGAAACGCTTATCGAAATACTTCGGGAACAAGTTACAAGGGTGTCGAATCAATTGGAAAAACTCGATACAAAGAGCGTCTCCTCTGATTTACTGAAAAAGAAAGCAGAAACGCTTGACGAATTACTGCGGAGACTAAATTAAATCGACCTGTACGATTGAAATTGCGAAAAGTTGAAATGCTAGCGTGGTTCGCTTGTGATATCGTAACGTTTTTATGGTTCGTCACGACCCTATCTTGAGGATCAAACGATGGCTCGAAACTTGGAAGTATCGATTCGAATCG
>JANMLD010000163.1:0-24529 GCA_031372345.1 Pirellula sp. | reverse complement strand
CATACCGACGACACCATTGGAGGAAGCGTTGGAATGCCTTTGGCGTTGTCGACTGCGTCGCGAACTGTTCACCAAATTGTCGGAACGATCAGCGATTTGGTAGACGTCGACCATTACCGTGTGGTCGCCCCGAAGCTACTTAATGGGAAAGACGAACTAGTCATCGACTTAGAGTCCTTGCATGTTGGTGGATTGGTTCCACAAATCAGACTATTTGATAAGGATGCGAAGGTTCTAAATCCTGAGGTACGAGTCCAGGGATATGGCCAAACGCAACTCGTTTTGGCAAATGTACATCCGGAACAAGAGTTTATCATCGAATTGAAAGCGGACTCTGTGAGCGATGAGTTCAAGACCGGTAGCTTTTCCCTAACCGCTACTTTCTCGGAGCCCTCCAATAAACCTGAATTGTTGATTTCCGGAAATGTCGTGGCTGGGGCCGGAAGTGTGGAACGAGAATGGTACGTTGCAAGGCCTCAGCTATTTGGTTTTTCACTTGAGGGTACGACATCCTTGCCCTCGCTGGAAGGTCAGGTTTGGGTGTCTGTATTCGATGATAAACGAAGACTTGTATCGGGGTTGGTTGCGCCCCTAAACTCTTTGCGTTCAGCGCCTGGCTTATTCTTAAATCCGGGAACATATTACTTTCAGATAGCGGCCGTTTCTAACGCAACGACCTTGACGGATGTGTCGTTTCAATTGATGGTTGACCGACCGTCACGGCCCATTGGTCCAGTCTTGGGGGGGACAAATGTGCAGCCGCTTTTCCTTTGTCCCGGTTCGACTACCGAATATTGCTATCCAAATAACCCAACCCCGACGGTAACGACACAACAGGTTGGGCCAAGTCCTACAATCCCATTGCCCACACCATCGAACACCCCAGTCCCGCCTAATCCAAGCTCCTGGTATTGGAGCAATAACTTCCTACCAACGAATCCGACGAATGCACTAGACGTCACTGGGAACGGTCAGGTTGACCCTTTGGACGTTTTGGTAATCATTAACGCCATCAATTCTAATGGAGTAGGCCCAATTCCCGCGCTGCCTGTATTCCTCGGACACCTCGATACCAATGCCGATGGTAGGGTCGATCCACTTGACGTATTGATCGTGATCAATTTCTTGAATCGTTAGCATAGTTATCGCAACCCGCTCAGTTCATTCCCGTCATTCCCGCATTCCAACGAATTCCGCCGCGGGTCTGGTCAGGAATTGCTTGTCTGTTTGGCGGGATATTGTAAGTTTTGTCGTTTTACCGGTGTCTAATTGATATTCCACATTGGAAAACGGCGTCATTCGGGTGATTCAGGGATTTTCGAAAAGTGCTTCTGATGCCCGAAGTGATTGCATTGCAAACGAAAGACAAATCGAAGAACGTATTGAGCCCCGACCTCGAAGCGAGTCTGATTCAGCGCGTCAAGTGTAAAGACTCGAGTGCATTCCAAGACCTTATCAACTTGCATGGTGATTCGATCCACAACTTGGTTGGACGGCTCATGGCCTTTGACCCTGAAATGGAAGACGTAGTCCAAAATACATGGATTCAAGTTTGGCGAAAGATTGATTCGTTTCGAAACGAATCTTCGCTCAAAACATGGATCAGCCGGATAGCGATTCTGCAAACGCGCAATCAACAGCGATCCGTTCCGCGATGGGTGCGACGGATACAGGATCGGTGGAGGACGGAAAGCACTGATGGGAACGCAAAGTCACACCGTGAACGCAACGAAGACCCGCGATGGGAATTAGTACAAGCAGCCATGAAACAACTGCCTTATCGAGACCGCGAAATTTTGGTGCTAATTTATTTGCAAGGCCACACCGTCCAAGAACTCGCGCTCAATTTGAATGAAAAGACAAACACACTCGATGTGCGATTGCACCGAGCTAAGAACAAAAGTCGCACGTCACTCCAATTGACAATGGTCGCTTGCTCCGTGGTGGCGGCAACCACCCTGTCGACCGCTTGGCTTACGCATTTGCAGCGTCAAGATGCATGGCAAAAAGACGCGCGGCCAAGTGAAATCGCGGTGGAAAAAACTCAAATCGATCTAGATCCCGATCTCCTCTTGAAATCCATTGCACTACGAACTCTAGAGATCGACGCCCGGATCGAAGATCTGAAATTTGGACGAGAGCAACAACGACTTGCTGCTTGTGAAATCCAGGATCTCAATGCCAGATTGCTTCACTACAAACGGGTTGCTTTCCGCAACGCAATCGTACTCAATCAACTTCCTTAATTACCAAAAAGGCAAACACATGAATCGAACCAAAGCATACAGTTCCCTTCTCCTCGGAATAGGACGTCAATCGCGAATCGCCATCCTTTTTCTGTTCGCATTGAACCTTCATGCGGGGAGTTCACTTGCTCAAAGTGAAAAAACCTATGAGTCTCTGCTCATTTCAGACGCTTCGATTCCCGATTTCGTTGCTCTGGCAAAAACGGATGCAGTCAAGGAAAATTCGATTAAGCTCCTGCTCAAGATCAAGAAAGACTCCTTGGTTGGCCGTTTGACTCAAGCTGAATTGACATTGGACCGATTGAATCGTCGGAAGGCCCTAGCGGAGGTGGAAACAAATGATATGCGCAAAATGATTGAGGTCAGCAGGCAGCAAGCGCAAGGGAAGTCGTCGGTAGTCCCGATTTCGAGAGCTGCAGCCGAGCAACTCTTAATCGCGGCCCAATTGGAATTGCAGAAGGTCTCCTGGGATTTGGCAGGGGAAGTCGCGTCGTTGGAAAGTGCTTCAAAGGCAAGGGACTCAGAATCCAAAACGGAGGCATTTGAACGGCAATTAGTGAAACTCGAGTCCAAGAGTATTGAAGAAGAACTTCAATCCGCCGAGGCAGATCTTCAACGCGTAGAATCGCTCGCGAAGAGAGAGGCGATCAGTGCTAGTGATGTTGCTAAGACTAGACTGTCGGTCTCCAAAGCCAAGAATTCTCTGGCAATGCATCAATTGCGAAGCCAACTCGCTGAGGCTCAGGTCATCGCTTTGAAAGATGCGCAGAGTGCCGAGGCTGAAACCCAAATTCGGAAACTGACTGCCCGAAAGAGCCAGGTCGAGGAATACATCCAGGGACTGTTCAATGCAATGAAAGACCTGACACCTCGCGAAGACTTGTCGAATCGCGTAGTTCGCAGCGATCAGACCATGGCCACACTCACCAGACTAGTCGATGAGACGGAAGCCAAAAAAGACGAAATCAAAGGACTCTTGCAATTCCTCGATTTAGAAAAAAGCAACGAGGGGGAGAAATGAATTCTCATTCGAGTACTGAAAATGGCTGATAGAAAGGGGACAACGATTCCGCCGATCACAGGAAGCAAGGAATCTCTCACGCCTGCAACCTGCAGCCATGTCTTCACCGACTTTGTCCATCCAATTCGTTGCTCGGGAGGGTGAGGCTCCTGCCGAACCATGGCGGCGCCAAGCTCGGCAGGAGCCTCGCTCTCCCGTTGGAACCCTTGGCAGGTAGTTTTCACACTGCCGTCTTCCTAAGCGCATCCAACTGACATCCTGGCGGTGAGCTCATTCTTTAGGGTGACTTGGCAGATGTCGAGATGTCGAGTCGAGGAATCTCTCAGTTGCGATGAGTTTTTTAGTTAATCTTGTCATTTACTGAGTATGCTAAAGCTATCAGTTCTCGATCCTTTCATAGGAGGCGCGCCAGTTGTGTCTGAAACAGACCCTTTACAGTCCGCAATCGTCACCCCATCACAAGTTGCTCAGTCAGATCCTGCCGCTTCGGGCGTTGTTGAACGGCTCGAATTTGATAAGGTGCTGAAAGAGGAGCGGGACTACATCAAACGTCGAAGATTCAATATTGGGCAATCTAACACGCTCAACAGCAAGGGTGCTTTTGGACTAGCGTTTTCGGGAGGTGGGATCAGAAGCGCTGCGTTCAATCTTGGCGTCTTGCAAGCCTTTGCTGAGAAGAAACTGCTCGGTAGCCTCGACTACCTATCGACAGTCTCAGGTGGCGGATACATTGGAAGCTGGTTGGCCGCATGGGTTTATCGAGATGGTAGTATCGACCGCGTGGAAAATTTGCTGACTCCGGACCGCAAGGCGAACGCCGTCAACGGTCGCGTGTTTTGCAAAGAAGATGCAGACAAAAGTGCGGATTTCGTTTTTGATGACGAGCCGACTCCTCTCTATCACTTGCGAGCCTATTCCAGTTATCTCACTCCGAAACCCGGCTTTCTATCAGTGCAGAGCTGGACTCTGTTTGCCATCTACTTGAGGAATGTATTCCTCAATTTACTTGTGATCATTCCGCTAGCGGTAACTATTATCTTGGCGATGGTCTTCGCTCTAAAGGTGTACATGGTCAACGAGTTTTCGGTGATCCTCGGATACTTGATGTTCGTTTTATGTATCCCATGCTTTGCAATCGCTGCCGTATGGATCGCGCGCAGTATCGAAGATGTCCGAAAAAATCGACCTGAAAGCGTGCCGCCACAGCCCGATGGCCAGCCAGGAGTTGCGATTGAACGACGCCCCTTTTTTGCAACAACATATATTCCCGCCGTGATCGCAATCGTGTCTGGCTGTTTCTTTCTGGGGGCTGTTTGTCATCGACAGGACAACAAATGGATGGGACAGACCTTCGACTACATGGGGACAAACTGGTCCTATTGCATCATTTTTGCCTGGTGTGCATTCATCGGCCTCTTGCATACCGGTGTTAACTATCAATCATGGCATTGTCTGTTTCGTAAACAATGGGACGAACGGCCGGTGGAATGGCTCACCTCTAGTTTCGTCGCGGGTTTCTTGCTGGCGTTATTGTGCCTGATGTCGCTTTGGTCGATGGAATCGATTAGCGACTATCAAGTACTTGGAGTTGCGATTGAGAAAGAGTCGATTCGATTAGTGTTGATCGTGCCTCTCCTGCTGTTGTCGATGGGCGTGGCCGAAACAATGCAAATCGGAATGCTAGGAAAACTTGAAGATCCAATTGTTCGAGATAAATGGTCTGCGTTCAACGCATATTGTGCACTCGCCGGTACGGCTTGGCTGGGTCTCTTTTTTGTCGTATTGATTATGCCGGAAATTTTCTTTTTGCGCAATTCTGCGATAGCCAAATTCGCTGGACCAGCCGGATGGGCAGTCAGTTCGATCGCTACAGTTTTTTTAGCGCATAGCCCGGCAGCAAGTGGAACGAAGTCGCGTTGGATCGACTGGCTGGTTCAGCTTGGCCCACCGATTTTCGCGGTTGGATTGATGGTTGGCTTATCAACCATCGTCTATCGATGGATCCTTCTGCGGTACGCGGACTCCTACGAACTGAATCCTCAACTCAATTGGAATTCCGTTTATTGGGGCTTCATTGCATTTTTCTTGCTGGCTGCATTGCTGATAACGGCTATTGGTAGCCGACTGATCGACGTCAATATATTCTCCCTTCAAGAGCTATACCAGAATCGATTGGTACGAACGTTCCTCGGTGCATCGCGACCACGTGAGCAGCGATGTGGTGCTCCCTTTGTGTCGTCCGGCGATCCACGATATCCCGACCCGATTACAGATTTCGATGGTGGCGACGATATTGCACTGTCTAAACTTGTTGATTGCTATGACCACAAAAAACCTAAGCATTGCACTCGGGTCCTGCCCCAATTCTGTTAATCAACACGGCGATGAACCGAGTTGGGGATATCTCTCTTAACAATCAAGAGCGGATGGCCGAGAGCTTTACACTGGGCAGCTTGCATTGCGGCTGTCCGACGACCAAATTCATTCGAACACGCGATGGTTATGGCGACAATATCCAGTTAGGAACGGCCTTCGCCATTTCAGGTGCCGCAATTGCACCCAACATGGGCTACTACTCTTCGCCGGTGGTAACCGCCTTGCTGACTTTATTTAACCTTCGATTGGGAGCCTGGCTCGGAAACCCGTTAAGCGATCCTTCCAATCCAGTGGAAGCCAAAAAAGGCTGGTTGAAACTGCTGCTTGGAATGTTCGGAATGGAGCCAAAATGGACAGGCAACAAGATCATTGCAACTTCAAGCGCAAACTTGACAATGGTAACCGACAAGGTCAGAGAACTCGTAATCGGAGACGGTGACCCTGCTCTGTCTGCTGGACCGAAGGCTGGTTGGTTGCACTTGTTTCACGAGATGTTTGGACTGACCACGATCAAAAGCAAGTATGTTTATCTATCCGATGGCGGTCATTTCGATAACTTGGGCGTTTACGAATTACTCCACCGCCGTTGTCGATATATCGTTGCGTGTGATGCGGGTGAAGACCCAGACGGGAGCTGCAATGAACTCGCAATGATCATTCGCAAGGCGTTCATCGATTTCGGAATCGAAGTCGATATCGATATCGATGCCTTGCGAGTCGATCCAGCGACTAGTCTGTCAAAACGAAGATTCGCAATTGGCAAGATCACTTATCCGCCACGCAGCAGTCGCTGCGAACCTGAATTCGGACATATCGTTTACGTCAAGATGACGCTGGATGGAACGGAATCGGCTGATATTCGGAGCTACAAAGTCAAACATCCTGAGTTTCCTCATCGCACGACTGCCGATCAATTCTTCACCGAATCGAAATTTGAGAGCTTTCGAAAGCTCGGCTACGAGATAACGCAAGAGATGCTGAAAATTAATGCGTGCATCCTCTCATCACACGCAGGAAACAACAATCAGTCGGTCCGAATGCCACAAGCTAGACTGCAACGCTACCTAGATGAAATCGCAGCCTACGGTTCGATGAATTTGGGGCCCGACTGGGCTGCCAAGAACCAGTTGCTCGGGCAGCGATACGAAGAATTGCAGTCTCGGCTTGTGAGCCATCGCAATTTGCGTCATCTCCGAGCAGAGATCGAGAAGCGAACAGAACTCTTTCAATTGATCGACCGAATTGACTCGTGCGAACCGAGAGATGACGCTGAGGCTAGCAGACTTAACAACGACAAACAAATCATACTGACGAGGCTGGGAGAGCTTTCCGATGTTTCACGCATCGAGCAAGAGATCAACGCAGAAGGCAGATGGATTGCCAAAGCGATTAACGTGCTCAGTGATGTGTTCGAAACGATCGAACTAAAGGAGTACAATTTTAGGCTACGCGAAGGCTGGATTCGAATCGCGCGACGATGGATGTTGACTTCCAGTTTTGAAAATCATTGGAAGAATTGGAAGGAAGACTTTCCAAAAGTCATGAACGACTTCTATGGAAAACTGAAAACAGATGAGTATTGGAATCCGTAGCACGGATTGCTCCTTTTGACCGAACAGTGTCTTTATCCCTAATCGGGTACTGGACAAAATGGCTGAAGCGGTTTCGGAAGGCGTTCAGGGGGTGAGTGGATCGGTGTCTCACGCTTGGGTTGAAAGAATGGTCTAGTGCCCGGCAACGGGGCTGGCGCTGGTACTCGGACTGGCCCAGGCTCTCGCTGCGGCAATGGATCGGTACGCTTGGGTATGGGAGGGGCAATTGGCTCCTTGACTGGTGCTGCTGCTTGGATGTGCATCATGATGTACCGAAGTCCTAGCCCTACGAATGGCGTTTACTCGATTCCCAAACTGGCTCGTGGATAGAAACGAAGATCGCGAATCTTGCCCCTCTCATCGTGAACGCGAGGAAAGATTGCGGTCATCCAGAACAATTCGTCGTCGCCAGCCATTCGCCCTTTGGAGAGCTCGACACGTTGTCCATCCACGTGTGCGGACATATCGAATGTGTCAATGTAGACGTCTAAATCGGGTTGAGCTCCGATTTGAGTCGCATCGCAAACAACCAAGACTGGAAAGTCTTCGCGCCGCGATGCGGGATTCTCATTCATAGCGTGCCACTCATAAGCCTGTACCAACATGCGAATGGAGTTTCGATTTGCGATGGGCTCCGAGCTTTCCACCAATTGGAGCTGCCGTTGTTCCGCAGAAGCCGATTGCAACGAATCGTCATCCTGTATGCTATCATCGACGTGACGCGTTGAGACGAGCCGGCCCGCTGTGTATCCCCGATGCCAATACGCATGAGCGATGCAGAGCAACTTGTGCAACGCAGTGTACTTGTCGACGAGTTGCCAGATGATCTCTTCCGTGCGGCCTAAAATCTCTGCTTGGAGCTGGCCAATCCGATTCGCTTCACGCTGTAGGCGGTGACCCGCCTCGCTGAGCTCAAGCATTCGCGTTTGGCCAGCTTGACTAAGGTGGTAGCGGTGATTGCGTTCCTCCCATTGCAAGATCTCTCTGTTGTGCGCCTCTGTCTTCTGCCGGATCACATCCGCCGAGCTGCGCAATTCGCTTGGTGCTGAAAGGGCGGCGAATCGCTGCAAGTGGCTTTCAAAACCTGACAAAATGGCGGAAATCCCTCCTACGTCTATGGCTTTGTCCTTGATCATTGGATGCTCTAAAAAGTTTTGAGGGCTTTGCAATTTGTCATTGAGGTCGGGACGACGAGGGTCAAATCCAACAAAGTCGGCATGGGGTATTTGTGTTTTGGAAAGCAACTTGGCAACTCCTTGATTGGGTACCAAATAGGCCACCTCCTGAAATGGATTGCGAAAATGATCATTAAACACCAGAAGCGAATAGTGTTCCCCATTGCCGGATGGAAGCAAATAGTCGCGGTGCTTGCACGAAATGATTAGACAGCCACGCAGGAAGACAAATTCCGCGTTATCAAAGTGATCCATTGCGACGAATAATGTAGGCCAAGCGCGTTTGTAAACACCATATGCGTCATTGCCCTTGTCGCGTGCTCCAGATTGCGGTGCAAAACACTTGTCGAGTCGCAGTCTGGTTACGAAGAAGCCTTTGCCCGGAAACTGATTGGGGTCCTTGGCATTGAAGTACTTGACGGAGTCCCCGGCACCGACATCGATTGCGAACTGAACCAAGTCCGGCGGCTCTCGAAACGGACCTCGCTTTGCCGATATCAGCCTCGACGTAAAGCCTCGATGAATGGCATTGAGCTCCTGCCAATGGTTGAGTCTGGTCCGAAGCAGCTCGGGAGATACCAGTTGAGACACCGTTTGATCTCGCAAGCGATCGACGCTGGCCATAGCGGTTCCAGTCAGAACACGATGCGTTGCGAGTGTCTCCAATTGACGAACATCCGTCATTCGCTCCATGGCTCGCAGGAACTCCTTTGGGCTTGTTAATTCACCCCGTTCAAAAACACTCAGTAGGTGCTTCAACCGATGGCTTTCAACCCTCGCCTCGATCGCGTGTTCGAGCGTTTGTCCCAGCTTCGTTGGAAATCCCGATGTTCCACTTTTTCCAGCGATTTGGCATCCTCTGACGAAAATCTCCGTTGCAAGCCCTTCGGGATCGAGCATGTTCAAACGACGGTACCATCTTGCCATGGTTGGCAATGAGTTAGGTTCCCTACTTGGTTCCGTTAAGAACTGGGTTAACAACAAATCGCATTCTTGGAGCGAAAGCTCCTTTAACGTCGAGTCTTTCGGTTGCATTACGATAAACGCTTGTAAGCATTCCATAGCATCGACTTGATGGCTAATCGCCAAGAGCAGCAATCGATGAATGGTTGTGAAGCTCGATTTGGACTCACACTGTTCCTGGTACGCGAGCACGGTATCAAGGGCATCGGAAAAAAGATCGAGTGCGACTAGATTCCCTTTGCAAAGTCGCGTTTCAGACACGAGAACCGCCGAGTAGAGAGGCAGAAGCTGGATCCATTTTGGCTCGGGATTCTCAAGCAGCCTCAGGAATTGCGCCCGGAGAGACGAATACACGACAGCATTGAATGAGTGTGGACTACTCACGAGAGCTTCGAGCGCCTCAGAATAGGCGATTACCTTTGGCGCATTCAACTCATCGATTTCGATTCCGCTTTGTGAGAATTGGCAGAGTGCCAACAATCGGATCGAAGGCGAGCTTGGCAATCTAGACTGGGGTTGCAGGGTCGCAACCATGCCACGAAGTCGGGGGAGGGTTCTGAGCTGATCGGATACATACGCCAATAGCTGAGGAGCTAGGGGAAAAGGATCCACTCGGTCTCCAATGATGGCTCGAGCTTGATGGCATAATTCTTGTTGCAGATGTGAATCCTCTGCAGGCTCTCGAGAATCGGTTATAGGCAAAGACTTTCTCTTGCCGCCATCGTGAGGCTTGCGAGTTGCGTCAGCCAGCAACCATTGCAATGCCGGAAATTCTGCCTTGAACAGTTCCACAAACTCACCCAGGCATCTAGAAGAATCAAATCAAGCGTTGTACTTCTATTCATTTTATAGCATATAAGACTCGGCCTGTCGCTCTACATGCGACTGCTTTCTCGATTCAACCTTCTCCGCCTGACTCTTTGATCACGAAGCGGGCCTGCAGTTTAGCGACCTCGTGAGCCAAGCCCGCTTGCTCCACGCTTTTGAGCACTTCGGCGAAGTCCTTGTACGCGTCCGGGGCTTCGTCGACGGGATAATTACGGCAGTTGCTGATCACGTCCGATTCTTCCAAAGATGTTTGGACTTTCCTGGCGTCTAACGTCGCTTTCGCCTGAGTGCGGCTCATTCGACGACCAGCCCCGTGATTGACGCTAAAGGCCGTTCTGCTCGCTCCCGGCTTCGCTACCATCACCGACGAACCGTCTCGCGGATTTCCCGGCAAAAGAATCGGATGCCCTGTTTCAAAAAAAGGAGTTCCAATTAGTTCCTCGTGCTTGGCAGGGAAAGCCCGCGTCGCTCCTTTGCGATGAACCCAGTTTAATTCGCCATCAAGTCGCTCGCGCCGCACGATGTTGTGGCTAATGTAATAAACCAATTCGCCATTCGTCCCCGGAATTACTTTGTTGAACGCTTCCAAAACGATCGCATTGATGATGAGATGGTTCACCGTCGCGAAGTTAGCACCCAACGCCATGTCCATGAGATATTCGTCCGCTTCGGGTGTTCCAAACTCGGCATACACCAACTGAGCATCGCCGTTTGGATAAGCTCGACCCCGTTTTTTAAATTTGGTTTTGAGCGAATAAAATTGATTCGTTGCCAAAGCATGACCCAGTCCTCGCGATCCGCAATGCGACAAAAAAGCAACATGCCCATCTCGCAATCCAAATGCGTTGGCGAGCGACTTGGCCTCCTCCGTCTCTGCTACACGAACGACTTCGCATTCGCCAAAGTGATTGCCCCCGCCATAGGAGCCTAACTGCTTGCACTTATCGCTGAAGTCCTTGATCGCATTCTGACGAAGCAACTTGTGAAGCCGATGCGCTAGCCGATCATGGTCGCCATCGGTGGACGTGTGCTGAGCGTCTTCGCAGCGATCCAACCAAGATGCTGGAATACCAAAATGCTTAAGCACTTTTTTGGAGCCGCCGTAGACAGCCGCTTCGAAACCGGACTCGTCGTTAATTGGCCGGCCCCTGGCTACCTTACGCTTGGTTGCCAATCTTGCCTCGATTTCGCGTATCAGTTGCCTCCGAACCGTTGGGTCCGCAATCGCTTGCTCAGGGACATCCGTTTGCAACAAACTCATCGAACATTTGATATCAACACCGACCGGGCTGGGATAGATGTGCGTCGGCGAGACGAGGACGCTTCCGATGGGAACTCCGTATCCCCAGTGTGCATCGGGGTTTAGGATAAATCTGCTCACGCCGGGAGAATTGGCAGCCGCGATGGCTTGAACCAGACAGCTATGCCCGAAGGACTCTCGAATGGCTGGTGAACCGACCACTTCGATGGGAGAACAATTCTCTCCAAGCTCGATTTGGCCGGTGGCTTCACCCGTAATTCGAATGAATCCAGACGGGTCCAGCTCTCCGACTTGGTTGTCGGGGATTGTGCCAGCGGCGTTTTCGTTTTTTGGATCCAAGAGTTTGTTCATGTCGAGCACTGACACGCGGGATCGAAAAAGGTTCTATCTGGAGTGCTTCTATTCATTGGAGCTTGCAACGGCTTCAATTGCGAGGCACAAGCACCTCCGCAATCGTTTTTTCGTTTAACCGCGTGCCCGACGAGCCGCGAGCAGTCGAAACGCGGGGCGATGTCCACGCGGTTAAAGCCAAACGCGGGGCGATGTCCACGCGGTTAAACAAAGGAACATCAAGCGAGTCCTTAGAATATTGCAATTGCAAACGCAGTGCTCATCTTAAAGCGGAAATGAATTTCCGCACTCCAAATTGGGCTACTTTGCTACAAAATTAACCATTCGTCCTGGGACCACAATCGCTTTGACGATCTGCTTTCCGTCTAGCCACTCTGTAAGCTTTTCGTGGTTGCGAGCCGCTTGTTCCAATTGCTCTGAGTTGCTGTCGGCAGGAACAACGAGCTTGGCTCGAAGCTTGCCATTGATTTGCAGCGGAACTTCGATCTCACTCAGGCGAGTAAGGGCTTCGTCGTAGCTCGGCCACGGCTGGTACGCAAGCGATTGGGCATGACCGAGCGATTGCCAAAGCTCCTCCGCCATATGCGGTGCATAGGGTGATAGCAATAAAACCAAAGATTCCATCCCCTGCTTAGGTCGGACAGCCTCCTTGGTAAAGAAGTTTACGAACTCCATCATGCGAGCGATGGCCGTGTTGAAGCTGAGCGATTCGATGTCTCGCGTCACCGCCATGATCGTACTATGAATGACCCGATTCTGTTCGGTGGTTGGCTCAACGTCCTGAATGGAGTCGACCAATCGATTTCCCTCCGCGTTCGAATCGATCATCAATCGCCAAACGCGATCGAGGAAGTTCCGTACACCGTTGACGCCGGTGGTGCTCCAAGGCTTTGTCGCTTCCAAAGGCCCCATGAACATTTCATACAGCCGCAGCGAATCCGCTCCATATTCCGTCACCACGGAATCAGGATTGACCACGTTCCCACGAGCTTTCGACATCTTATGAGCACGGCTGTCAATTCGAACGGCTGGGTCGGCAACCAAAACGAAATGGTCTCCAACTTTGGTCACTTGACTGTCGGCAACGGAAACTTGATCGAGAGCTTCTTTGGTGCTGGCATGGACGTAGCCGGAGTCCCCCTTTTCAGTTTGAGAGGTACTAATCCATTTTCCTTCGGTCGTTTGGAAGCCCGTGAACTCGACTTCTCCAAGGATCATCCCTTGGTTGACCAATTTATGAAATGGTTCGGTATGCGAAACGTAACCGCGGTCGTAGAGAACTTTGTGCCAAAAGCGGGCGTAGAGCAAGTGCAAAACGGCATGCTCCGCACCGCCGATGTACAAATCGACCGGCATCCAAGCTTTTTCCTTCGCACGATCGACGATTGTCGTGGAGTTCTTGGGATCAATGAAGCGCAGGTAGTACCAACACGAGCCTGCCCACTGGGGCATGGTGTTAGTCTCGCGTCGATAACGTTTCTCGTCGATGGTCACGTACAACCAACTATCGTCGGCTTTGGCCAGCGGCGGCTCCGGCCTGCCGTGCGGTTTGTAGTCTTCCAAATTTGGCAGATCGACGGGCAGATCTTGGACATCCACGGCACGAATGATGCCGGTCGGTTTTCCGGCGGCATCCAACTCATGCAAGATCGGGAACGGCTCGCCCCAAAAGCGTTGACGACTGAAGAGCCAGTCTCGCAATTTGTAATTGATGGCCTGCCTGGCAACTCCGCTGGCGGTCAATTCCGCAATGATCTTCGCTTTGGCTTCTTCGGTACCGAGCCCGTTCAGCGACGCGCTGTTCATCGCCAGACCATCGCCGGTAAAGCACAGGTCCCCACTCAAGATCTTGTCGCGATCCGTTTCAGTCGGCTTAGGTGCGACAACGCATTCGATTGGAAGTTTGAATGCCTTGGCAAACTCAAAGTCGCGATCATCGTGGGCCGGCACGGCCATGATCGCGCCGGTACCGTAACCGATTAGAACGTAGTCTGCGATCCAGATTGGAATCGGCTTGAGCGTGACCGGATTGATGGCGTAGGCACCGGTAAAAACCCCCGTTTTCTTTTTGTCGCCATCGGTTCGGTCTCGATCGCTCTTGAACGCGGCAGCGTCGCAATACTGTTTGACAGCTGCTGCCTGATCGGGAGCCGTAATAGTTAGAACAACTGGATGCTCCGGAGAGACGACCATGTAGGTCGCACCAAACAACGTGTCCGGCCGAGTCGTGTAAATACGGAGCACATTGTCGGGGATGACCTCTGGATACGGTTGGCCAACGCGGCTCGCTTTCCATTGAGGAAATTCCGACTCGGGGAGAATTGGGAAATCAACTTCCGCGCCGGTGCTTCGGCCGATCCAATCCGATTGTAGTTTCTTAATACCTGGCGTCCAATCGAGCCCGTCCAAATCGCCTATCAGGCGGTCGCCGTAGGCCGTAATGCGGAGCATCCACTGCCGCAACGGCATGCGTTGAACCGGGTGGTTGCCGCGTTCGCTTTTGCCGTCGATGACTTCTTCATTGGCCAAGACCGTTCCTAAACCAGGGCACCAATTGACGAGCGCTTCGTCTTGATAGGCCAGTCGGTTTTTGTCGCGATACAGCGAGACAGCATCCGCTCCTTTGGACGCAACATCCGCCGGGATCGGTAGTTCGGCAATCGGGCGTCCTCGCTGCTGTTCGAGATCAAACCACGTATCGAAAAGGAGCAAGAATATCCACTGCGTCCATCGAAAATACTCGCGATCCGTGGTCGCCAAACAGCGTTCCCAATCGTACGAAAACCCAAGCATTTTCAACTGGCGAGTAAAATTTGCGATATTCTGTTCGGTGCTAACACGCGGCGGCGTATTGGTCCGAATTGCATACTCCTCTGCGGGCAATCCAAAAGCATCGTAGCCCATCGGATGAAGCACGGATTTGCCCCGCATTCGCCAGTATCGCGATTGAATATCGGTGGCCGTATATCCCTCGGGGTGCCCTACGTGTAGTCCAGCACCGCTTGGATAGGGGAACATGTCTAAGATGTAGACCTTGTCGCCAGTGGGCATTTCTGGAGTGCGGAACGTTTTGTTGCTTTCCCAATACGATTGCCATTTTGGTTCGATAACAGCGGGGTTGTAACGTGGCATGCTTTTTTTGTCAGTTGTCAGTTGTCAGTTGTCAGTTGTCAGTTGTCAGTGGTTAGTGGTTAGTGGTTAGTGGTTAGTGGTTAGTGGTTAGTGGTTAGTGGTCATTGCGATCCACATACACCTTACACCTTACACCTTACACCTTACACCTTTAGCCTTAAGCCTTAAGCCTTACGCCGAGTGGATGGCTCGGTTGTCGACGGCGAGGGCGGCTTCGTGCATTGTTTCCGCCAGGGTTGGATGCGCGTG
Organism: Pirellula sp.; assembly: GCA_031372345.1. GTDB lineage: Bacteria > Planctomycetota > Planctomycetia > Pirellulales > Pirellulaceae > JBKCUI01. Next base: position 9,335 of record JANMLD010000163.1, on the reverse strand, counting down.
GCAGGAGCGTGCGATGTCTTCGCTGCTTGCCCCGAATTCGATCGCGATGGCTGCTTCGGCGATAAGGTCCCCGGCTCGGGCACCGATGATATGCACCCCTAAAACACGATCGGTCTTGGCATCTGCAAGGATTTTTACCCGTCCCTCGATTTCGCCGAGCGTTCGAGCGCGTCCATTCGCGCCATAGGCGCTGACGCCCTTCTTGAATTCGATACCAGCCTCCTTGAGTTGCTCTTCGGTTTTACCGACCGTCGCGATTTCTGGGTGCGTGTAGACGATGGCAGGTATGCAATCGTAATTGAAATGGGAATGGATCCCCGCGATTTTCTCAATGCAGACGACGGCCTCCTCCATGGCTTTGTGCGCGAGCATTGCACCGCCAATGAGGTCACCTAATGCGTAAATGCCGGGCGTTGAAGTTTGATAGTTGAAATCGACGGTCACGAAGCCTCGTTTGTCGGTTGCGATTCCTGCGGTTTCCAGCCCGATACCAACCGAGTTTGGTACACGACCGGCAGCCAATAAAACTCGATCACAAACGATGGGTTCAGTCCCTTTGCAACGAACAACACATTTTCCATTTTCAACGCGCGCACTCTCGACCCAGGAGTTGAGACGGAATTCGATTCCTTGACGACTGAAAATGCGGAATGCGAGTTGGCTCAATTCTTGGTCCATGCCTGGAAGCATCCGATCCATGGCTTCCAACACGATAACCTTACTACCTAACCGGTTCCAAACACTTCCCAACTCAAGGCCAATGTAGCCCCCTCCGATCACCGTCAGGTTTTCTGGGACAGTTGGATAGGCGAGAGCCGCGGTACTATTTCCGATCAAGTCGCCATCTTCCTCGACACCTCGCATGGTAGCAGGACGGGAGCCAGTGGCTAGAATAATGTGCTTGGCTTTGAGGAGAACAGTTTCGTCTCCAATTTGGGCCACGATCGAGTTCGCATCGCGAAGCTGGCCTTTTCCACGGTACGGAGTGACTTTGTTTTTTTTGAAGAGCAAATCGATGCCACCGGTCAGCGTTTGAACCACTTGATCCTTGCGTTTCATCATGGTTGCAAGGTCAAGCTGAACGTTGCCAACGACGATTCCGTGGTTGGACAATCCGCCCTTGGCGTCGTGGTAAAGGTGGCTAGATTCCAACAGAGCCTTGCTTGGGATGCAGCCAATACGAAGACAAGTACCACCAAACTTGGGGTTTTCGTCGATACAGGCCGCATTCAAACCAAGCTGAGCAGCACGAATGGCGGCCACGTACCCCCCTGGACCACCGCCCAGGACCACAACATCATGCTCAACCGTTTTCATGGACAACTCTAATTTGAGGTGTATTTCGAATAATAAGCGGACAACAATCATGCCTTTTTGGCGAGCGACGACGTGAAAACACCAATAACGATCCGATAGGTCACCAATCCTAACCCGATACGTTACCCATCCTAACCCGATACGTTACCCATCCTAACCCGATACGTAAGTGAGGGACCTGCGAAATGGTCCCTCGCTCACGCATCGGGTTGGGATATTCCAATCTGTCGCTCGCGATAACCAAAAGCTTAGCGGTCTTGCCTTAAATTCCAAGGTCAATGGGTGGTCAAGGTTGCACACGAAGTGATTACACTAGCGTTCGCTATGATTTCCAAACGAATAGACAGACTGGTGGAATGGACCAAGTGGCCGGCAGCATTCCTCGCCGTTTTGACGTTTCCATTGACTTTTTACGCCTGGTGGCTGCTGTTTTTTCAGGTCCAAACGTATCCTGCCTATGCGTTGATGTTCGCGATTGGAGTTGGGCTTTTCGTGTTTTTGGCCCGAACAACACTGGCTCAGACTGCATTTGTGCGTCGATTTGTGGAGCTGGAACGGGATCTCACCCAATCGGTGTTGGCATTCGCCATGCTTCACCCGGTCATCGGCTACGGGGCCAATCAAAACAAGGGATCGCGTGTCCGCTGGCTTGGCCGGGGCAATTGGATCATGCTGGCCGCACCCTATTTCGTTCCAACCGCAACGATCTTACTTTGGCTCGTTTCACTGATCCTGTTTCAATCGCTTCGGTCTCTCGTGCTTGGGTTGGGTATTAGCTATCACGTCACTGCCGTAGCGATCCAGTGCCGAACAGGAACGAGCGAGATTCGTCGGTTAGGCCGCCGATTCTGCTGGATGTTTTTGCCTGCGATGAATTTTCTAGTTGCCGGTCTAGTCGCTGCCTACGCCCTCAACGGATTTAGTGGCATGGGTGATTTTTTTTACGACTGGATGGGCCCGCCAAGAATGCTCCTGAATTGGCTATGGGGGATTTGGTTTTCAATCGAAACCGCGAATGTCGGAGTGAAGCAAGTCTGAGCGACGGCCTCGCTCAGCTACAGAACTACAGCGACCCGAGCTTTGCTTGAGCGAGCGGCAGCCTTCATGTTTACATCGACTTTTCCCAACCAATTCATTGACCGGGAGGGTGAGGCTCCTGTCGAACCAGCGCCAAGCTCGGCAGGAGCCTCGCTCTCCCATTGAAACCCTTGGCAAGTAGTTTTTAGTCTACCGTCGCTTAATGCAATTACGGCTTTAGGGCGGACGAATGATCGTGCACGATGACCCATTTGCCATCGATACGTTTCCAAACCAAAGAGAAATTGCCTCCAACGGGCTCTTCACGATCTAGATGCCACGTACCGAGCATCAGCATGGCGTCTGATCCAAGTTCTTGAGTCTCCAGTTCCGAAAAAGTTAACTTCCCCATCGTCTTGCTGTCGGGATAGTTCTTTTTATAGTTCTCGTAGGTCGCTTGCCAGCCACGTTTTGTCTTACCGCTTGAACTGAAGGTCAACCGCTCATCCTTCCAGTAGGGGGACATGAACTCGGCAAGGTCGCCACGGTTCCAAGCTACCGCTTGTTTTTGAACGACTTGAATAAGGTCCGACCCTACACCATCGGTCTGGGTGATGTGGGGAGTGGGATCGGTAGTGGCATGAGTGTATTGGAGTTGCGAAACGGCCAGCGCGATGGCAATTGCGAGCAACTGCACAACAGTACGGTTTAGAAGTAGGCTTGAGGCGATGGGTGATTTCATGGGCTTCTGGCCTTTTGGAGAATCATGCTTACGTCGAACGTATCGAAATATTCGATCGCCATTATAGCAGTTAGCAGTTAGCAGTTAGCAGTTAGCAGAGGACAGAGGACAGAGGACAGAGGGTAGAGGGTAGAGGGCAGGGTAGCCGGGGGTAGCTATTCATCCTGGTCACGATTGGTTGGTGAGGTCTCGCCAGTGTGCTTGGATTGTTGTGAGCGTATCCTCGCTTCGATCTCTTTCATTCTTTCCGCATGCTCTGCTCGAAAGGTATCCTGGCGTTTCTGCTGCTCGATTCTTACTTGTTTCGCGTCGTTCCAATTTCGTTGACCTTCGAGATTCGAGTTTTGTAAGCTATTTGCCCATCCATGGATTTGGCGCGAAATTTGCAGACACTCGTCTTGAAAACGTTGGATACTTGAATGTTGAGACTCGAAAACAATCATGCGCGATGTAACGGCTAACATCGACCTTACCTCACCAGCAGAGCCGCGCGCGTAATACAGGAAAGTCAAAAGCTCGGAAGTTGTCCCACGTTCAAATCCTTCCGCGATATTGTTGGAGATGGAAAGCGTGGCATGTTGCAGTTGATTCGCGAGATCCCCTTTGCCTCGAAAGACCTGTTCGGCTGTCCATTCAAACATGGCTGCGGCTAAGTCTGCCGCCTGTTGCCATACCGGTGTATCTTCGAAGCGTTTGTATTTCATCGGAAGCTAATCCTTTTTATTGAATTCCAACTTTCAGACGTGTGGTAAAGATCGATTGAGGACTGTGGAATTATAGCAAATAGAAGATAGCAAATAGCAGAACGGGCCAAGAAAGTGGAGTGTGGCGTGTGGAGTGTTTTGTGTGACGTGTATCTTTTTTCTATTTGCTATTTTCTATATGCTATCTTCTTTTAGCCCTTCCGAAGTATGCGAATAGTCAATCGTTATCGCGCCTCAGACCTACATTACGCAAACTCAATTGCAAACGCCCTATCCAGCATGTTTCTCGCTGCGCTCGACGGATGCTTCCACTTCATTATGTTGGCAAAAGCAGTCGGGTGAAGTTGATCTCCAAAAATTGAACCTGTACCCGGGACGGCGTTCAACACCGCTCGTACTCCAGCGGACTCTTCTTCCGTTTGATCACCCTTAATCGAATCGCTCGCAAAGAGAAGTCGATCAAAACGAGGGGCTGGAACTCCAATAAGTGCAGATTGAATCAAATCCACGTGCACTACGACGGCACTCAAAATGGGATTGCAAAGCAATGCGATCACCCGCGTCTCATCATTAACACAACCCGTATCAACAATGCGTCCGTTGAATCCCGCTTGGCCGTGGCTTACCATTCCGAAGTCGATGTTGCGAAGTCTCAACTGCTCAGCAAACTGCTGCACCAACAAATCTGACGATGGTGATTGAACGATCCCAATGATCTTGATGTGTCCATGCTGCCCTTCTGGAAAAAGCATGTTCAGGATGGCATCGCCAACCTTTTGCGGCTTGCCATAAAGTGGCGAAACGTGCGGGGACAGGGACGGTCCTGCGTTGACTTCGACCACAGCCCCCTTTTGTTCGTGTAGTGGACAGCTGATATCGGTGGCCAATACATCCAGACCGGCGATATCCAAGCCGACGACCCTGGCTGCGATAACCGCTTGTTCGGCCGTTTCCGCATGCACCTCATCCGTACAGTCCGTCGTCAAATCCCCGGTTCGTCGCACAACAACCGTTCGGCCAGCCTCTGGAATAGAATCCACCGTTAGCCCTTGTTTGTTCAGTTCGATAATCGCCGGTGCACTTAGAAGTAATGTCCCTAACTGGTCCGAGTAAGCCTCGCCTCGCCTTGGATCGGAATTGACGATCGCAACCAATTCTTTGATCGTCAGAATGCCGTCTCCAACGACGCACTCGCTATGCCCCTTGGCTGCCGCCACTAACCTGTTGCCGACGACCAGCAAACGATGATGCTGGCCCAAGGCATACTGCTCCACCAAGATGTCGTCCGTCTCGCCAGCCTCCACCGCAAAATCATAGGCTTTCATGATTTCTTCCTTGGTGGTCAACTCGATAGAGATTCCGCGCTGATGATTGGCGCTGCAGGGCTTCACGACAACTGGAAATCCAATTTCTTGAGAGGCGATCCAAGCATCCTCCGCGCTGCTGACAGCTCGACCGTGCGGTACCGGCACACCTACTTGGCGCAACAATCGCTTGGTCAAGTCCTTGTCGCTGGCGATGGCTTCTGCAATGGCACTGGTTGCATCCGTTTCCGCAGTCCAAATCCGACGTTGATTTTTCCCTTCGCCAAGCTGGACGAGAGAGCCACTGTTCAGACGCGTGTAAGGGATATTGCGTCGGCGGGCAGCCCGCAAGATCGCTCGCGAACTTGGCCCCAATCGCACATCGTCGGCGAAGTCAAACAGTTCACGAACTTTAACACCGAGCGGAAAGTTCCCCAATGGATCGCTTGAATCGATCAACTCCAGGGCCATTCCAAAACATCGCTCGCTTAATGCCTGCTCCTCCATCTCCATCGCCATAACCATGACTTCCCCAGATTGAGAAAGATACCTGGTTTCGATAGTACGTGTGAGCTCACCCGTTGGAACGCCCGCCATTGCCGAAAACCAACGAGCGCAAGCAAGCCAGAGTTCCGGATCGGTTTTCCAGGAAGGCATTTGCTCGACGATGCTGGTTGCATTGACTACGCACTGCGGGTGACTGATTGCAAACTGTTTGGTGTCCAGAAAATGGGCAAGTTGTTCAGCGACCTGCCTCGCTCGCGCGGACCATTCCGTTTTGGAGGGGTACTGATAATGCACTTCGAGCATGGCCAAAGGAGACCAGCGATTGGGACCGCGAAGGGCAACGAATTCATACGTTCGCATCAGGCAAGATAGAAAAGGCGGAGTTGAAGCAGCGTTTAGGTTTGAACCTGCCTCGCGCTCGATTTGCGAACGCGAAGTGAGACTCTGGCCGCTAGTGTAACTGAAAACCGCCTACTTGAGCGTCATGACCGGACGAAATCGGATAGTGCCGGTGGCAACTGGCTCCGACTTTTTGGTTTCAGCACCTGAAACCAATTGAATTGAGCTGCGAATCGACTTCTTAGTCTCCAAAGCCACAGCGGAAACTGCCGAATCGGGATCCTCTTGAAGTCGAATGCGACCGGTCCGTTCCATGGCGACTCGGTCGTCTGGGTCCAATAACGTTGGGGTCCAACGCGGGTTGTTGTCGAAGTCGTCTGGCGGGCTTAATGGCTGCATGCCGACGTTTCCGCGGGGCGCAAGGGTCTGAGGGATTTCCTGTGTTCCGTTGAGCATGCTGGATGACAATGGGTTCGGTTGACTCGCAGGAGTGTCTCCCATGGCCACAGTATCGCGTGGTTTGAGCAAACCGTTCGGGCCGCTCAAATTCGGCAACACTTCTTTGCCTTTGGAATTCGACTCGCGATCGATGGCAACCATCGGTAAAGTCTGAATGTTCTGTGGAACTTCGCTTGGCTTGCTTGTCGCATTGGTTGGTCCAGGATTGTTCAATCCAAAACCATTCAATCCAGGACGACGATCTGCTTCTGGGTCCCTGTTCATGATCGAATTGGGAGGCATGACTTGATTGTTGGGTAAGACAGGTCCGCCCGTGGGTGGAGCCGTATATGGGTTCACGTTCGTATATGGGTTTGCATAGCCTGGTACGCTCGTGGCTGTTCCGTATCCTGAATTTGGGTTGGTTGGCTGAGCGAAGTTGCCGTTTCCATAACCGGGACTTGGTGCGGCGGAATACGTCGGTGGCCCGACTGGCGTTACGGAGGTCGCACCAGGAATGTAGGGAGTGGGAATGCCCGACGCTGCCGTGGCCGACGCTGCTAGCGTCGGATCGGATGCTGCCTGCATCCGCAACGCTTGGGAACACATTCCATTGGCACAAGTCGTCGATGGCATCCAAGCTGCCGTGGGAACGACGCCGGGGAAACTGCTTGAATAGGCTGGGTTGGAAACAACTTGACCATTGTAGTTTTGGCCACCGTAGAACGATTGCTGCCCAACGTTTTGTTGCCCAGAGTAAGGTGGGTTGTACGGCATTGTCGTAAGAGGCAGCGTCGAGGCAGGCATCCCGCTAGAAACTCCCATTCCGCCTGCCGGTGCGACATAACTTGGTTGCCCAGTCATTTGCATGCCTGCATTGGGGATGAATTGATAGGGTTGTGCCACTGGTGCGACCATTGCAGAGTTAGCTAAGCCGGTCGGGTTGTAACCTGGACCGGTGATGGATGGCCAACGGTTTGCTTGCAATCCGTAATCGCCAAGCAACGGACGAGGGGCGATGACGGGTTGGCGTTGAGCCTGGTATTGGTACGAAGTGCAAGGCTGAAGGCTGGTTACCGTGGTTCCATACCGCGGATCAAATGCAGTGACAGGTCGATAATAAGTTACTGGTGTACGAGCCCACTGCGAATCGTACGCAGCAGTCGGCAATTGCCCGGCCACCGTTTGAGGAAATCCCGGTGCAAACAAGGGAGCATTGTTGGTGGGTGGAGAAGCGTAACTGCCGTAGCCAAGAACTTGGTTGCCCGTCAGATTTGCATAGCTCGGAGGAACGTAGCCTGGTGACGGATAGACTCCAGGTGAGTATGCTGCAACTTGACCGTTCACAGGAACTGGAGCACCAACAGGATAAGCTGGCGGTCGACGTCCGAAAAGCGAATCAAACCATGGACCTGCTTGACTCGTTTGCTCGGTTAGCGTTACAAAGCAAGCAAAGATGGCGACAATCACAAGACGTTTAGGTATCAACTTCATGGAGGACGATTCCTGATGGGACTAGATGAAGGCAACTTGCCATCGGCCAAAAAGTGTTGAAGAGGACAAGTGTGCATTAATGAGATGCCATACCCCCGTCCTGGGTCAACAAAAACAGCAACCTATTTTTCTGATTCGACAAAGAACGACCGGTTACGGGTCCACTTGTATCGAACGTAACAATTGCAACATGGTCTTAGATGGGCAAGTCAACTCCAACAAAAATCCAGATTCCGACACACAATCCCAAGTGGGACAGGTGGTCATATCGGATAGGGTGCCCAGTCTGGGGCTGCCGACAATGGGCCGATCAAGTCTATCCGAACGGGACGCAAAGCGAGGACTATTTGAAATGGTACAGCCAGTTGTTTCCTACCGTCGAAGGCAATAGCACCTTCTACGCAGTTCCACCCAAATCCACATTTGAAAAATGGCGAGATTCATCGTCGGAGACATTCCAGTTCTGTTTCAAGTTTCCACGAAAGATCTCGCATGAGCGGCGATTGCTGCGCTGCGATACTGAGCTAGCTGAGTGGCTCGATAGGCTGACAGTCTTGCATGATGCAGGCAGGCTTGGACCAACCTTTCTCCAACTTGCCCCCTCGTTCTCTTTTGCCTACTTTACCCAGCTTGAATCGTTCCTAAGACGATTGCCAAGAGACTGGCCGTGGGCTGTTGAAGTTCGACACAAAGACTGGTTTGATAATGGAGAAATGGAATCGCGCTTGAATGAGTTATTGCGGGAGTTAAACATCGACAAAGTGCTGTTTGACTCGCGACCGCTCAATGCGATGTCGGCATCGGATGTCACGGAGGAGACTTCTCAAACAAGAAAACCCAAAAGCCCATTTCGAACGACGGTAACAGGTCGACGGCCAATGCTCAGGCTGATCGGCCGCAATGACGCGGCTGAAGTTGCAACCTATTGGGAAGGGTGGTCGGAACAGATTGCCAATTGGATTCGAGAAGGCTATCAACCTTGGATCTTTACCCACGCCCCTGACGACGCCTACGCACCTGGACTCGCGCGACTCCTGCACGACTTCATTCGATTGCATTTGCCCGAGTTACCACCGCTGCCAGAGTTTCGTGGCTTGGTCGATGTAACGAAGGAACCTGAGGGTGATTTGAAACAATTGAGACTCTTTTAGCGTGGGCAAATTTAGGTGAAAAAGCAGGCCAAAAGCGACGTGTGGCACGTCCCAGAGCGCTAGTTTGAAATTGCACGTTTGGATGTGTTTCGGGCCAAAAGCCCAACCATTTACCTAGCCCAGGCCAACGGCCTGGGTGACACGCAAACACGAGATTAGTTAGGGCTGAAGGCCCGGCAATTTGACAAACGGACGGGCCTTCAGCCCTAATTTAATTGCGTTTTGCCTAGTCCCAGGCCATTGGCCTGGGCTAGGCAAACTACCGGGCCTTCGGCCCTAAACACAATATCGCAACTTCAAAACTTACGCTTCGGGTTGTGAT
>JANMLD010000129.1:0-15703 GCA_031372345.1 Pirellula sp. | reverse complement strand
GTTACCGACGCCGAAAATCCTGCATCCCTATCCCAATGTTCGTTTTGCACGTCAACATCTACGGTAAGAGCCGTATGCAGTAGTTCTGCCCGTACGGATCTGTGCGGGGGGCGGCCAGCAATGGCCGTCCCTACCGCGATTCTCTTTTAAGCAATTAACATGTCACCAGACCGATTTTGCGACGTAGCAATTTCACGGGAAACGAAAAGGACTATTTGCAGGACGAATTGTCTGACAATTCTTCCTGTTCAAGCTTGTTGAGACCAGCTGATCTGATATCTTGAAAGTACTGGAAACACCAGACGTGCTTGTCGCCGTCTTCTTTTGGCCGGTTCCTTGTGCGATTGAAATCCATTGACATGTGGATTCCTTTTTTTTCGCAAAGGTTTTGTTGATCGGGGCCAAGCCAGGCAACGCGTTCTGACTTGGGATGGAATCACGCCTCGATTTTCTGATTCTCATCAACGAGAGGTGTTCTGCTCATGACATTCGACCCAGTCGGTTATTCATCGGCCGAAAACGAGATGCTGGCTGAATTGCTGAATTCATCTAATGCGCTACAGTTATCACGATACAAGGAATTTTTGACCCGACCCAGCGAGAGCGAACGCAACAGCATCCTAGACCAAGCCATGGAAGAGGCTATCCATCGAACAACCTGCAATCGCATTCGTGGACTATCGGTAAGGCATGTGGATGGGCAAATCCTCGTTTCCGGCCAAGCCAATAGCTATCAATCCAGGCAAATCGTCCTCGATCTAGTGAAACTTGCGACAGAGGGCTCGGGGATAAACGAGTTCAGTGCACGCATCGATGTCTGCGTCAACGATGAGCGTCCTGAAGTTGTTTACGCGGGCTGCCCTGCGGCAACGATTCTTGCGTCCCTCGTGACCGAAACACCTACCGAGCTACAAACCAAAATGCTGGGTCACTGAGACCTCAACAAATCGAGATACCTGATATGGGATGGCTACTGATCATTGGCATCGTTCTAGCTTCGATTGCAATTGCGATCGGTATCCTCATTGTCTTAGGTATTTATGGACGGCTATGGATAGAAGCCTATTCGTGCGGTGCCGAAGTCAGCATGCGGGATTTGATCGGTATGTCACTGCGTGGCGTCAACCCGCGTACGATCGTGACCGCTAAAATCATGGGCAAGCAGTCCGGTCTGGATATTCACCAGCAAACAGGTATGAGCAATGCCCGTTTGGAAGCTCATGCGTTAGCTGGTGGCGATGTCCTCAACGTTGTCTTGGCTACGATCGCCGCCAAATATGCGGATCTACCCTTAAGTTTCGACCGAGCGATGTCCATCGACTTAGCCGGTCGCGATTTGGTCGATTCCGTTCGGACGACGGTGTTGCCGAAAGTCATTCACTGCCCAGACTTAACCGAATCAGGGCAAGCCAGTATTAGCGGCGTTTCCAAGGATGGCATCGAACTCTTCGTGCGTGCTTGGGTAACCGTTAGAACCAACCTTGATCAGTTGATTGGCGGGGCTACGGAAAAAACCATCATCGCCCGCGTCGGACAAGGCATCATCAGCGCCATTGGTTCTACGGAATCTTTCAAGCTTGTGCTTGAAACTCCGAGCATCATTTCAAAAAAAGTGCTGGACCGCGGACTCGACGCGAACACTTCGTTTGCCATCGTTTCTATCGATATCGTAAACGTTAGCGTGGGTACCAACATCGGCGCCATTTTAATGATCGCTCAAGCGGAAGCGGACATGAAAACCGCGAAGGCCGAAGCCGAGTCTCGATTGGCAATGGCTTTGGCCTTCGAACAAGAAATGACAGCCCGTATCACGGAACGACGGGCCGAATTGATTTTGGCAGAGGCTTTAGTGCCAAGAGCGTTGGCTGTCGCGTACTCTCAGGGCAATTTTCATTTTTCATTGCCGACCACGTCTCAAGAGCACTATCCGCATATTTGCGACGGGACTTCCATCGGGGCGTAGGATTGTCGGGGGCATTGGCATGCCGTCGGCTTCACGCCGAGGGTGCTGACCTTCTGCTCTAGAGTGATGGTAAGTATCCCCCGAGTAAACTCGGGGGCATTGGCATGCCGTCGGCTTTAAGCCGAGGGTTCTGACCTTCTGCTCTAGAGCTAGGGTAAAGATCCTCCGAGTGAACTCGGGGGCGTTGGCATAAACGACAAGCGCACTTCGTCTGGGATTGCAAGCAGTTTCTGCGCAGCTAAATCCACAAAGACCCATCTTGTCTCAGCAAAAGCGTAGATCCGATCATCCGATCTTCTCGCGATTTCGTATTTGCGGAGCGAAGACACGCGATCCAATTCTTCGATCCAGGTTCGAATCACGACTTCATCCCCCAATTGTGCAGGGATCTTGTAGGTGATCTTATGAGATCGCACGAGCCAGCCTGTTCCGGATGCCCGATAGCGATCGGATGGCCAACCGACGTGCTTCGAATGCTCGCTGGCGGCTTTGAGTGTCCAACGGAGGTATTGCAGATTGTTGACGTGATTCAACTCGTCGAGGTCCTCATCGCAAACGACGCGATAATGCGTGTAAATTAACGGCTTATTCATTCGACCCTTTCAACCAACCTAGCAAAAATGCAACTGCTAGAAACACACAAACGAGAATGCCGAGGATGAACGAGCCGTCACGAAGGATGGAAAGCCAACTGGTCAAGAAGCCGTTACCAGCCGGATTCGAATCCAACTTGAACAGGGCAGTCGTCTTCTGGATAATCTCATCGCTAAGTGATGGATCCGATTCAACTGGAACATCCACGTACTTACCGCATTTTGGGCATGATTCGACCCTGCCTAAACTCAAGCCTGAAAACGCGATCGGATTCTTGCAATTGCTGCACCGAAACGTGACCCATGTATCCTTTAGGGATTCTTCGCGTTCGAATTTATTCTCCCGGATCTCAGCTAGAATACTGTGTGCGCGGGTCGCATCTTGAGCGGCAACTTGCAACTTGATCCCACCCACGGCGTTGGCCATGAACCAATCCATCGCCACAATGGTTTCGTTCTGCAGAAAACACTGGATACCAGCTTGCTCAAGTGCAAGTACGGCGACTTGAGCAATGTGAGACTTGTCGAACTCTTCAATGGTTACTAACGAGTGCATCGGCTATTGTCTTCGTTGAATTTAGTAAGGCGAGCGGCAGACAAAAAACTACCTGCAGGGTTTAAATGGGAGAGCGAGGCTCCTGCCGAACTTGGCGTTGGTTCGGCGGGAGCCTCTCCCTCCCGGTAGAACCAATGCTGCCACTCGCCTAAACAAACGGGACTAAAGAATACGAGCAACAATGCATTTCAAATAGTCGGTTTCTGGACAGCTCATGCAGCTTGGATGATCGGGCGCAGCACCGCGTTCTTCGAGCACTTGGATCTCGCGTTTCGTTCTCGTTCCGACTCCACGCAGCATATCCCTGAAGTCGTGTCGAGATACACGTCCAGAACAACTGCAGGTGACCAACGTCCCCCCAGGATTTAGCATTCGCACCGCTAAGTAATTGAGTCGATGATAAGCGCTAAGCGCGCGCTGCAAATGCTCACGAGAGCCAGCCAAACGAGGCGGGTCGAGAACAATGGTGTCAAACTTTTCGCCAGCATCCAATTTGCTTGATAACGAATCAAAGAAATCAGCTTGCTCCCAAGTGACGCGGTTCTCTAGTTGATTCAGCATCGCATGTTGACGAGCGCTTTGAAGTGCTTTGTCACTGCTGTCGACGGCGATGATTTCTTGTGTCGTACAATGCTTGGCAATGGTCAAGGCAAAGCCACCAACATAACAGCAAATATCGAGGACGCGCGCGTTGGGCTGTGTCCACCTAGCTGCAGCCAAACGGTTTTCCCTTTGATCCAAATAGTAGCCCGTCTTTTGGCCACCGACGATATCGACGCTCCAAAGAAGTCCGTTCTCTTCGATCGTAACAGGCTCCAGCGGTGCGCTCCCGACCAAGAATCGTTGTTCGGTGTTCATGCCCTCACTTTTACCTGTCCGTTCGTCGACCTGCAACGAAATACTCAGCGGACGATAATGATGGAACAGTCGATCGACGATCGTATCGAGGAATGGGACCAAGGCAGCTGCTGTCAGCTGGATGACCAAATGTTCTGCGTACTTATCGACCACCAATCCGCTCAATTGGTCTGCTTCGCTAAAGACAATTCGAAGCGCTTGTAAATGCGAACCGTTGGCCAACCGTGTTCGCAATTGAATAGCACGATCCAAACGATTGGAAATCAGCTCTTTCGTGATTTGCTCGTTCGGATCCCATGTATACAAACGGACTCGAATTCGGCTATTCGGATTGTAAAGCCCTCGACCAATCCATTTGTTTTCCGAATTGACGAGATCGACTTGTTCGCCGACTTGGGGAGTGGATGCGGGCTCGATGATGGAATTCACAAGGATCCACGGGTGGTGACCCGAAAACGCGCGCTTGCTGTCGGTATTAAGAATGATTTGCCTGAGTGGCGTCACTAGAATTGTTTTCTGCTGGTAGGTTGAAAAAAACGCTTGTTTACTTGCGAAATCCGAGTGATTGCTCTTCAGAAATCCGTTGTGAATCAACTCCGAGTTTGACCGTCAGTTGGTCCCATTTTGCCGAACAGTCGGACAAGTTTGCATCGATTTTATCTGGTTCGCGAATCGCCGATACCAAACAGTCCGCCAGAATGACTCTATATTGATTGGCATTTGCCATTCGTAAAGAGAGTTCCATCGGTTCTATCCTTGTGTCGCGACTGTTAATGGACTGATAAGCCCGGTAGTCGTCTCGGACACTGCTCCGATCGTTTTGTTCCAACGCCAGCTCAACGCTTGGACAAACAGCGCGAAACGCTTCGCGTTGGTCCGGTTCCGACAACCAAACTAAGAATTGGCACGAAACTGCGGTTTGCCTAGTTTTTTTCCCCATCGACGCGATCAACCCCCGTCCCGGATTCCAAGTCAAGGGTACGACTTTGACTTTTTGTGTCGATTCGGAGGTCGTTCCCCCAATTGGACTTGGCCAGCCTAAGGCAAAGGTGGCTGTCCCCCCCGTATTAAAAGCTGCCAGTTCCCAAGCTTTCGCCGGATCGACTGCAATCGTATCCGGAAACAACATGGCTAATTGGGACAAAATTTTCGCGCTGTTACTGAAATCAGGTTGGTTCAGTCGCGACTCCATTTTAAGAAGATTGAAAAGCCCACGACTTCGGGCGTTAGTGGTCGACCCGACGAACAGGAACCGATCGACGAGCCAAGCTTTTTCTTCGGGGCTGATTTTTGAAAGGTAAGTTTGGAGTTTCTCTTTGCGCTCTAATGCGCTTGCCGCTAACGCTGACTCAGCCTCCTTCAGGAATCGCGTCCATTGTTCCATCGATAGAGCGTTTAAGTCTCGATTGCTCAATACCTTGTCCAGTTCCTCGAATGGACTGGAATCCAATCCTGCCAGCCCGACGCCTAGGTTGGCTGCACCCATCGGTACCGCGTAGAGATGGCCACCGTACGATGCAATTTGCCGCCAACGGCTGGGCCACAAAGGACCGCGTGTTTCGTTCCCAATAACTTCGGTCTCGTCCGTTTCCCGTTTCGCGATGGCCAAGTTTGGCAATCGGCTGATAACGTCCTTCTGAACCAAGTCGCCCAGCAATAAACCAGGGTAAATCACTACATCTGCGACAAAAGGCTGCCGGCTCCCAATCGCATCGCTTGAAAGGTTCTCGATTTTCAGGGACTGGTCCGAAGCAGCTTGCCAGCGAACCGAAATCTCCTTTTCCAGCTCTGGAGCATCTACAATCCAAATCTTCAAAGCTGGCCGTGATGCCGCCGACGGTTCGGTAACTGGTTCCGAAGTTTTCGAGTCAGATCCGCATCCGGACAGACCAACCAACGTTAAAAAAAGGGAAACGAACGCTAGCTTCCACATGAATCTTCCTGGTATCGACAGAGAGGTTTTTGATGGGCGATTTTGGACTTTGAATGGCAACAGTATAGTATCCAATGGAACAAAATGGACATTCGCGATTCTGAGTTCAACCATTGGCATTTTCAATTCTATCCTCTGCTAAGGCGACTTCATGGCACTTTATATTGGCGTTGACATCGGTACCTCTGGCACCAAGAGCCTCATCATGGACGAACACGGCACCATCCTGGCTGAATCCACCGCAGAATATCCGATCCATATGCCCAAGCCTCTGTGGACGGAGCAGGATCCGGAAGACTGGTGGCAAGAGGTGAAAAAAACGATCAAGGCAGTCGTGAAAGCCAGTAAAGCCAAGAAGTCGGACGTCAAGGCGATCGGCCTGTCTGGTCAAATGCATGGGTCCGTTTTCCTCAACAAAAAAGGGAACGTCATTCGGCCTGCATTGCTTTGGAACGACCAACGCACGGCGGCAGAATGCGAAGAAATCACAACCAAGGCCGGCGGTCGCGAAGCGCTCATCAAAATGGTCGCCAATCCGGCACTGACAGGCTTTACGGCACCTAAGCTACTTTGGTTGAGAAATAGGGAGCCAAAAAATTACGAGGCACTCGTACACCTCCTTTTGCCCAAAGATGATGTTCGCCGACGCTTGACGGGTGTTCTAGCAACCGATGCCAGCGACGCCAGCGGAATGCTTTTGTTGGATGTCAAAAATCGTACTTGGTCGAAAGAGCTGCTCGGCAAACTCGATATCGACCCGTCGATTCTCGCACCCGTATTTGAATCCGAACAAGTGACCGGCACGCTGTTGCCAGACGTCGCCGCGGAACTCGGTCTGTCGCCGGAATGCAAAGTGATTGGCGGTGCTGGAGATTGCGCTGCAGGAGCCGTGGGAAATGGAATCGTCAAACAAGGAATCCTTACGGCCTCGTTGGGAACTTCCGGAGTCATGTTTTGCCATAGCGATGAGCCTCAATACGATGCTCAAGGGCGATTGCATACCTTTTGCCATGCCGTACACGGGAAGTGGCACATGATGGGGGTCACGTTATCCGCCGCAGGCTCACTCCAATGGTTTGTAAGCCAAATTTGTACTGAGCTGACCAAGAAGAAAGGGAGCGATCCCTACCAGACGATCAACGAAGAAGCCGCCGAAGTATCCGCGGGAAGCGATGGATTGTTCTTCTTGCCCTATCTTGCAGGCGAACGTACGCCACATGCGGATCCGAATGCGCGAGGCTGCTTCATCGGTTTGACGAACAAACACACACGAGGCCATATGGCGAGATCCGTGATGGAGGGTGTCGGCTTTTCATTGCGAGAGAGCCTGCATATTCTGCACGAACTACAAGTTCCTGTGAAAGAGATTCGCGTCAGTGGGGGTGGTGCCAAGAGCCCGCTTTGGAAGCAAATCCTTGCTGATACGTTTGGCCAAAAGGCTTGCACTATCAATGCGGAGCAAGGACCTGCGTATGGGGTAGCGCTGCTGGCTGCCGTGGGTGATGGCGCCTACAAAAATATTGAGGAAGCCTGCAAAGCGACCATCAAAGTGGTTGAGAAGATTGCGCCACAGAAACCAGCGCAAAAGAAGTACGATGCGGCGTTCCCGGTTTACCAGCGACTGTATTCGTCTCTCAAAAAGAGTTTTGAAGAAATCAGTCAGCTTTAGGCCGGAAGCCTTGCGCGGAGGGCGCTGACGTTCTAGAGCGATGGTAAGCATCCCCCGAGTGAACTCGGGGGCATTGCATGCCGTCGGCTTTACGCCGAGGGTGCTGACCTTTTCTTCTAGAGCGATGGTAAGGATCCCCCGAGTAAACTCGGGGGCATTGCCATTTGGCCTTGGGCCAGAAGACGAGGCAAGTCCTGGAGGGTATAACTAGACTGGAATCACAAGAAGTCTATCCTGTATCTCGAATCCAACAGTGGTTTTCAGTTCCTGCCAGAGCCTTTTTGTACGAGACGCGTTCCCATCCGGTTACCGAACATACCACCATGCGAAACTCAACCTGCCTCCTTGTTGTATTGGCCTTTTTGGCAACGGTTATTTCGGCCTCCGATGCGCGTTGCGACGCGTTGGACAAACTGCAGCTGAAAAAGCTGGAGGCCGTGCATCGTGCCGTGGATGCACTACGAACAGAGTGGAAAGCACTGCCTCGCATTGGGCCGTATCAAGAGCACCGTGCGAATCTTCATGTCCACTCGCATTGGTCACACGATAGCCGCGGGACCATTGATGAAATCGTCGCAGCGGCCAAGGCAACTGGAACGAGCGTGCTCATGTTCAATGAACACCCCGCCGATCATTACGACTTCTTCAAAGAGGGGCATCAAGGGGTTAAAGACGGCGTGCTACTTATCCCTGGTGCGGAGTCGCATGGCTTTCTTGCGTTCCCAACGATGAGTCTAAGCGGCTTGAAGACTGGAACGCCACAGGAATTCAACGACTTGGTTCGCAGCCGTGGCGGACTTATGTTTGTTTCTCACCTCGAGGAGCGAATGGATTGGAACATCCAAGGCGTAACCGGCGTGGAAATTTACAACACTCACGCGGACTTCAAAGACGAAAAGAAAATGATGGAAGCGATGCGCAGTCCGCTGTGGATTCTGCAAGCTGCCGACATGATTCGCAAATATCCCCAGGAGTCCTACTCAGCTCTGCAAGACTATCCGAGTGACTACCTGAAACGATGGGATGAACTTTGCGAGACGGCCCCGCATACGGGAGTTTCGGCCAACGATGCGCACCAGAATGTCGGAATGATCGCTCGGTGGGTCGAGGGGGACAAAGCCAGGATCGAGGACCCATTGGGAAAAGTGTTGGTTGAGTTGCCATTACTTTCCCTTCCCAGCAGCATCGTAAAACGCGAAGGAAAAAAAGTCGGCGATGAGTTGTTTCGATTGCTATTCGATCCATATGAAAACAGTTTGAGACACGTGGGGACACATTTGCTACTCACCGAGTTGAATGAAAAGGCAGTACGAGAATCGCTAGAAGCGGGGCGAGCCTTTGTGGCCTTTGATTGGCTGGCGGACGCAACTGGCTTCGATTTCGCAGCCAACGATGGACCAACACGATACGAAATGGGGAGCCAACTCAGATTTACACGTATGCTTAGCTTGCACGCGCAAGCTCCGATTCCAGTACACTGGCGATTGTTAAACAATGGCAAGGTTGTCGATGAATCGACGGGGCGCTCGATGCGTTTTAACGTAGCGGTCGCAGGCAACTACCGTGTCGAAGCTTGGCTTGACATTGCCGATGAGCGTATGCTCTGGATACTTTCCAATCCACTCTACATCTATTACGAATCGCGTTAAAAACAACGGGAGAGCGAGGCTCCTGCCGAGCAGGTGCCGCCATGGTTCGGCAGGAGCCTCACCCTCCCGAGTCATGAATTGGTTGAACAAATGCGATGAAGAGATGTTTACATTAGTAGCCTCACCCCTCCCGGATCCTTTCCATCACTCCATCACTCCATCACTCCATCACTCCATCACTCCATCACTCCATCACTCCATCACTCCATCACTCCATCACTCCATCACTCCATCGCTCCATCACTCCATCACTCCATCACTCCATCGCTCCATCGCTCCCACACTCCCACACTCCCACACTCCCACACTCCCATGACTTTTAAACCACCATTCCTCTGCTCGCTTCCTTTCTTTTGTGTCGTCTCGATCTGGAGTGTCGCCGCCGAGCCGGTCCTAAAAGCCGGGGCAGCCAAGCGAGACATTACACCGCAGGAGCCGGTACCAATGTGGGGCTATGGCGAACGGCATGCCGAACTTAGCAACGGAACGCTTGATCCGCTCCAAGCGGCGGCAGTCGTCATCCAGGTGGGCAGTCGCAAGCTCGCTATCGTCGGTCTCGATCTGGGCCGATCGCCATCGGAGAAATCGCTTCAAAGGATCCGTGATCGCATCAAGTCCGAAGCAGGCATCGAACATTCCTTCATCGCCGGTTCGCATACGCACCACGGTCCAGTGTTAGAACTCAGCGACGAAAAAGGAAAAGGAAAGGGACGATTCGAAGCGGCGATTCGCTATTACCAGCAGATGGAGGATGGCATTGTGGCGGCAATCGTCGAGGCAGACAAATCACTTGTTCCAGTGAAACTCGCGAGCGGCGCGAATGACATCGACGGATTCAATCGCAACCGACACACCAAGCTACAACCTCCGCCCGTCGATCGTACCCTTGCGGTCTTGCGATTCGATGACGCGGCTACAGACAAGCCGATTGCTGTCCTGGTGAACTTCACTGGGCACCCCACGAGCATTTCCGCAAAGACACTTGAATTCTCTGCCGACTATGTTGGAGCGATGAAGCGAACAGTCGAAAAGGACTTTGGCGGCACCGCTATTTTTATGCAGGGAGCATCTGGCGACATTTCCATTAACAAAGGCGCACATGGGGACCATGTGGCTTTCGGTCAAGCACTTGGTCGCGAAGTGGTGAAGCTCGCTACATCGCTTCAACCCATGGCAGTGGGCAAGCCATCGTTGGAAGTGAAAGAAGAACGGTTTCGTTTCGATTCGCGAACCGACTTAAACAATCCATTGGTTCGTGTGGCTTACTCGGTTGCGTTTTTTCCTGAATTGGTCGCAAATTTTATTGAGGAATACGCAGATGGTGTTCGCCCCCGATTGACTGTCGCACTCCTCAATGGAGACATCGCGCTCGTAGGGGCGTCTGGCGAGTTCTTTTGCCAGCACGCCATGCGGTTACGCGAGCGGGCACGGACGAGTCAGTTGTTTTTCTTTGGCTATTGCAACGGCTATCATCAGTACTTTCCAACCATTGAAGCTGCGGCCGAGGGCGGCTACGGCGCAGACAACCAAGTTGCGCCAGCCGAAGTCGGTGCTGGTGAGCGGTTAATGAACACTGCGCTGACTTGGTTGTTTCAAATGCAGGGCAAATTGAAGTGATTTGCCAATAACACAGGCTGCTAGGTTGTGTTTAGAATTGAGTCAATTATTTTAACCCAAATGCAGGCTAGCAGCCTGCCCTACCATGAAATAGTGAGCACGATCCAATGAACCTACGCTGCACATTTTATCGCCTCGTCCTCGCCCTTTCAATTGGGTTTGCAGCCATGCTAACCGGTACGGCGGAGGAGCCCAAGCTAAGGCCATTATTTAACGGCAAGGATTTGTCTAACTTCAAAGCCGAGGGGGCCTCTGAGTTCTGGCGCATCGAAAACCAGGTGCTCATCGGCGAGAATAATACGGAGAAGAAGGGGCATTACCTATGGACGGACAAGTCCTACGGTGACTTTGTGCTGGAGTTTGACGTGCGATGGAAGGCCGGGACGGACCGGGGCGTCGACACGGGCATCGAGATGCGGCAGCCGAAGATTCAGCTGCAGCTCGGCGTTTCTGGCAGTCTGCGAGTCGATATGACGGGCTCGTTCTACACCGGTGGCAAGCCAGCCTACCCCGAGGCAGGACAGGCTAAGGAGGCAAAGAAGCTCATGAAACCCGAAGGGGAATGGAACACGATTCGAATTCAGGCCAAAGGGGATACGTTCACCTGCTGGATCAACGGCGAGAAGGCTTCAGAATACACCGATCCCAAGTTCTCCGGTGCAGCGCCGCTCGGCCTACAGATCCACGGCGGAGTAGAGATGAAATGCGAATACCGCAATGTGAAGATCGCAGAACTCTGACTTGAGGGAGTAGAGTTCCACCGTAGAGAACAAGCAACAGGTTATCGCGCACGACCCATGAAAGAAAGAACGAGTAAGAATAGATCCGGGTACCTAACCTCATGCCGGGCACCTAAACCTCATGGCGTGGTGACTTTGATTTCGGAGATGCTGTCTTGAAAAGTGGCACTGTCGCTGTATTTGGTAACAGGCATTCCATTGTCGTGGCCGACGCAAAAGTCCTCCTTGGGCTGGTTCGGTATTAGGCCGCTACCTTTTGCTTCTATGGTAGGTTGGTCTGAAATTTGAATCTTTAGCATTCCTTCCTTAGTGAGGGATGCGGTTATGCGATGCGGAGCGGTGGAATTTTCCAACGCGGATTCAACATTCTTTTCGCCGCTTTTGTTGCGAATGGTGAAAATGACTTTACCGTTTTTCAAATGCAATGCGTAGCCAAGCGATGTGCCGCCGTGTGCGATTAGAATGCCATCCTGTTTCTTGGTCGCAACCATGCAACTGAGCGTGAAAGGCTTATCGCCGATCTGTGGTGCTCGATCTGAGGTGATCGCGTCGCCCGGCCTAAGCTTGGATAGATCGGCAGGCGATTTGCCAAGTGCCGAAGTCTCAGACGTTGGTTTCACGTTCGCTTCCACCTTCGGCTTGTCCGGCTCCATTGGATAAAGCGTCTTTGGATTTTCGACGTTGCCTGCGGGGCGGCGCGATGAAGGTTTGTCGCCACCGATTTCAGCATTCATTGCGTCAAGCAGGGTTCGAAGTTTCGCGACGATATCTGGATTCTTCGCTGCCAAATTGGTTCGTTCGCCGATCTCGTTATCAAGATTGTATAGGCGTGGGTTGTTTTTCGGATCTTCACTTGCTTGTTGCCCATTCGTATCGGGCTGCGTGGCGATGGCGAGCTTCCATGGACCTTGGCGAACGGCTTGAAGTTTGTAACCAGAGAAGTAGTAGTGGGCCTCGCGTTGGGATTCTTTCGACTTTCCAAATAGCAATGAAGAGATGTCCCGTCCGTCAACGATAGAATTCGAGGGAACTGTACCGCCAGCTATGGAAACGGCGGTGGGCATGAAGTCGATGGTTCCGGCCACGGCATCGCATACACTGCCTGGTTGAATCTTCCCAGGCCAGCGAGCGATGGTTGGAACGCGTACGCCACCCTCCCAAGTGCTACCTTTGCCTCCTCGCAACGGCAATGCGCTGCCTCCGTCGCTACCCTTGACCAGCCACGGGCCATTGTCGCTGGTGAAAAGGACTAGCGTCTTCTCATCTAGCTTCAGATCACGCAACGTTTCAAGCACTCGGCCTACGCTCCAATCCATCTCCTCGACCCAATCGCCGAACCGTCCATTAGCGGATTTTCCTTGAAACGCTTTGCCTGGATGGATTGGAGTGTGAACGGCATTATGAGGAAGGTAGAGAAAGAACGGCCGATCCTTGTTCTCGCGCAGGAAGCTCGTAGCCTCATCGGTATATCGCTCGACAATAAGGCTCTGCTGTTCGTCTGTGAGCAACTCGGCCACTTTGTCGTCACGCATCAAAGGTGAGACGCGTTCGGTACCACCCACGGCCTTGCGTTGCATATCATTGGAGTAGGGGATGCCGAAGTAACGATCGAACCCCTGTTTACTTGGCAGAAATTCTGGTTGATCGCCCAAATGCCATTTGCCCACACAGGCCGTCGCATAGCCTAACTCTTTGAGTCTTTCCGCGACTGTGTTCTCGTTAGGGTTTAGTCCGTTTGCATTGCCGGGGAAAAAAACGCCAGGTACGGAGACGCGTGCGCCGTAGCAACCGGTCATCAATTGTGCGCGCGAAACAGAACACACAGGCGCGGCATAAAAGCTTGTTAGCTTCATGCCTTCGGCAGCCATTTTATCCAAGTTCGGCGTCTTTTGTTTGGTTGCGCCAAATGGCCCAATATCCTCATAGCCCAGATCGTCGATGAAGATAACGACGATGTTGGGCTTTGAGGACTCGACAGCAAATGCAGATGCAGAAATGCTGAAGGCTGAAAAGAAAAGGCTAAGTACAAGTAGATATTTCATGATTGAAAATGTTAAGTTTTCGTTGTTATCCGTGTGTCACGTCCCAGAGGTGCCACACGAGACTGGGACTGCCAGGAGTGTGCACACCTCCTAAGGCAACAGTATTAGAGTAACGCGTCTCACATCCATAACCGATTGGCCTGGGATGTCGAGAGCCCGGAGTGTAAGTGGCCCTTGCCCTGAAGGCAAGGCGATTTCTCCGAGCTTCAACGTATGGAAATCCTTCATCTGACTCTCGCCATCTGGACGCG
Source organism: Pirellula sp. (assembly GCA_031372345.1). Classification (GTDB taxonomy): domain Bacteria; phylum Planctomycetota; class Planctomycetia; order Pirellulales; family Pirellulaceae; genus JBKCUI01. Next base: position 1,832 of record JANMLD010000129.1, on the reverse strand, counting down.
GAAGCGTGTCCTGATTTGTGTAAAGTGGCGGATCCCAGCCGGGTTCGACTTTGCCAGTCAATCGGACTTCTTGAAAGGAAAGCTCAATCGTTGAGCCAGCATCGGGCACCTTGCAAGTGTAGTCGATGGTGACTTCGTAGCGACCGGCGGTATGGACATCCAGCAGCCAAACCATGCTGTCCTCCTTCTTTGTCCAGTTCACAAAATAGGAGCAATTCGGGGCGCCGCTGCTCCGTTTCACGCTGCCAAGCGGTTCGCCATCGCGAGCGGGTAGCATCGTGATAGGGAACTCCCGATATCCGACCGGGATCGGGCGGGGATCAACAGTACTGCCGCCCAACAGGTTTTTCTTCCCCGCCTGAGCTTTGGGTTTCGTGGCGTCACCTGCACGAAGCATTTCTTCACGCCAAGCTTTAACCGATTCCGCCAGTTTAGACGCGAGGACTGTTTCCCGATCGTTAATCGACTTGGTTTGGCCCGGATCGGCGAGCATGTCATACAACTTCCCCGCGTTATCCAAGCGATGCGTTTGGGTACGCACACTGACATTGCCTCCCCAGGTGGAGAAGATCATGCGGTCAGGCCACGGAACAGATTGTTTGAGTAACAACGGGCTTAGATCGAGACCATCCAGCGGCTTGTCACCTACGCGCTTCACGCCGGTTAACGCGGTGAGTGTAGGGAGCAAGTCGATGGCACATGCAATCTGTGTGACCGTGTGGCCTGCTGGGATCTTCGCTGGCCAGCGAAGGTAGCACACCGAGCGTACTCCAGCTTCGTCGGTGGTACCTTTCTTGCCCTTCATACCGCCGGTCCAACGCATGGAGTTCGGGCCGTTATCGGAGAAATAGAGTACCATCGTGTTCTCGTCGAGTTTGTGCTCTTTCAACTTCGCCAGCACGCGTCCCACATTCATGTCTTGATTTTCCAGCATGGCAAGCGCGCAGCGGGTTTCATCAACGACTTCTTTGCTTGGATCCGTTGCTTTTTGCGTGATGGGTTTGTCTTTGAATCGTTGCCAGGCCTGATCGGGTGCCGCCCAGGGCGAGTGGGGTGTGGTGAAAGGCACATAGCACAGGAACGGTTTGTCTTTGTTCCTTTCAATGAAGCCAAGTGCGCGATCTGTGCAGACATCGACGATATAGCCCGAAGTGCGAATCATCCGCCCATTTTCCTCGAGCGGAGCATCGAAGTACTCACCCCAGTGGCCTGAAGTGTGGCCGAAGTATTCATCAAAGCCGCGAGCCATCGGATGATAAGGCCATTGACTTCCATTGTGCCATTTGCCAAACGCGCCAGTGGCGTAACCCGCTGCCTTGAATGCGTCGGCGATGGTCTTTTCATCTAAGTCCAGTCGTTCCAGTCCAGTGGAAACGCCTCGAACGCCGCCTCGCGGATGATAACGACCAGTAAGGAACTCGGCTCGAGTAGGAGCGCAGACTGGGCAGACATAAAAGCGATCGAGCGATACTCCGCCTTGAGCAATCGAGTCGATATTGGGTGTGCGGATCTGCGTATTCCCCGAATGGCTGTAATCCCCCCAGCCTGCATCGTCCGCTAAGAAAATGACCATGTTCGGTTGCGTCGCAGCCTGGAGTTGGACGCTGGACAGCAACATCAACAAAGAGACGAAAAAAGCGGTTTTCATAAATTAAGATGGGCGGGTTTTGGGTGGTGGGATAATGGTCTGCTAGAGGTGCGATTTGTCGTTAACGCACTTTTGCGGATCAGCTGTGATTTTATTCGCGAAGTGCATTGCACTGTCGCCTTTTTATCCCCAAAAATAAGGCGAGTTAAACCCAATTTTAGGCGCAAAATGCGACAAAGTTTCT
>JANMLD010000161.1:0-4864 GCA_031372345.1 Pirellula sp. | reverse complement strand
GAAGCTGACCATGTTCACGTCGGTATCCGGCGAAATGTTGGCATTGACCGTAGACGGACTCGTTGATATCGCACCCAACGAAGTTGCTTCCGAGATGGCATCATTTGGATCAGAGACAGCCGCTGCCGCAGTTTGCAAGATCAACTGGTAACTACCGATCGAATTGAAGCCTCCAGCCGTGTCGCCGTTGCCGGTAATTGGATCGTACTGCACATTATTCGAGTTCGAGACGCCTAGGTAATACGTGCCGGCGGTCGCAAACGTGAAACGTAAGTAGGCGTCGTACCCAACGCTGTTTTCACCCGGAGCCGCTGCGTCATTGTTGAAGCCCAACAATTGTCCTTGTGCATTGAACAGCCTAACGTAGGACCCCAGTCCCCCTGGGCCATTTAGAGTTGTATCAATATCGAAGTCGACGCTTTGGCCAGCGGTAACAAAGAAGGCAACCATGTTGACATCAATATCAGTCGCAATGTTAGCGTTAACGGTTATAGGTGTGGCTGAAATGGCTCCCAATTGTGCAGCCTCAGAAATGGAGTCATTCGTATCAACGGGGAGGGCTTGAACGATCAACTGGTAGCTGCCAACTGAGTTCGCGCCTCCTGCCGTGTCGCCATCGCCGGTAACTGCGTTGTAATTGATGTTATTCGAGTTGGACACGCCGAGGTAATAGGTTCCAGCGGTGGCAAAGGTATAACGCAAGTAAGCATCGAACCCAAGTCGGCTTTCGCCAGGCGCAACGCCGTCGTCATTGAACGCCAGTTGAGTTCCTTGCCCATCAAACAAGCGAATGTAGGAGCCCAAACCACCGGCGCCGTTGAGTGTGGTATCGATATCAAAATCGACAACTTGTCCTGTACCGACGATAAAGCTGACCATGTTAACGTCGGTGTCTGGCGAAATGTTGGCATTGACCGTCAAGGGCGTAGTCGATATCGCGCCCAACGAACTCGCTTCCGAGATGGCGTCATTCGGATCCGAGACTGCCGCAGCAGCGGTTTTCAAGATCAATTGGTAGGTCCCGATCGAGTTGAAGCCTCCAGCCGTATCGCCATTGCCAGTCACTGGATCGTACTGCACATTGTTCGAGTTTGAGACACCTAAATAATACGTGCCAGCGGTCGCAAAAGTGAAACGCAGGTATGCATCAAACCCAACAGTGCTCTCACCAGGGGCCGCCGCGTCGTCATTGAAAGCCAGTTGCTGGCCCTGGGCGTTGAACAACCTAATATAAGAACCCAACCCCCCCGGTCCATTGAGCGCCGTATCGATATCGAAATCGACGACTTGCCCCGCAGTGACCGAGAACGCCACCATGTTGACATCGATATCGGTAATTAGACTTGCACTGACTGTGATAGGAGTCATCGAAACGGCTCCCAACTGCGCAGCCTCTGCAATGGAATCGTTGTTATCAACGGGCAGGGCTTGTACGATCAATTGGTAGCTACCAACCGTATTCAGGCCGCCTGCTGTGTCGCCGTCGCCGGTAATTGCGTTGTAATTGATGTTATTCGAGTTGGATACACCGAGGTAAAAAGTTCCCGCGGTCGCAAAGGTGTACCGCAAGTAAGCATCGAATCCAAGTTTGCTTTCACCAGGCGCAACGCCGTTGTCGTTCGACGCGAGTTGTACTCCTTGAGGATCAAACAATCGGATGTAGGAGCCCAATCCACCGGAGCCATTGAGCGTCGTATCGATATCAAAATCGACAACTTGCCCGGCTGTTACGGTGAAGCTGACCATGTTAACGTCTGTATCCGGCGAAATACTGGCACTGACCGTTGCTGGGGTTGTCGATATTGCCCCCATCGATGTTGCTTCTGCTATGGTGTCGTTCGGATCGGGCAAATTCACAGGCGCGGTCTGCAAGATCAACTGGTAAATGCCGATCGAATTGAAGCCCCCCGCTGTGTCTCCATTGCCAGTAATTGGATCGTACTGAACATTGTTCGAGTTGGAAACACCCATGTAGTAGGTGCCAGCGGTCACAAAAGTGAAACGCAGGTAGGCGTCAAAACCAATGGTGGTCTCACCAGGGGCGGCCGCATCATTGTTGAACGATAACTGTTGACCTTGGGCATTGAACAGCCTGATGTAGGAACCCAAGCCACCCGGTCCATTTAGCGCTGTATCGATATCGAAGTCCACAGTCTGTCCAGACGTGACGGTGAAAGCCACCACGTTGACATCAATATCTGTAACAAGACTTGCACTGACCGTGATAGGAGTGGCTGTTACGGCCCCTAACTGTGCCGCTTCTAAAATGGAGTCGTTGGTATCAATAGGCAGAGCTTGTACGATCAACTGGTATCCGCCAGTCGCGTGCAGTCCACCGGCTGTGTCGCCATCGCCAGTAACCGCGCTGTAATTGATGTTGTTAAAGTTGGAAACGCCAAGGTAGTATGTTCCAGCGGTCGGAAAGGTGTACCGTAGATAGGCATCGAACCCAAGCCGGTTTTCGCCGGGCGCAACGCCATCGTCGTTAAATGCAAGCTGTGCGCCTTGCGCATCGAACAATCGGAGGTAAGAACCTAATCCACCAGGCCCGTTGAGCGTGGTATCGATGTCGAAATCGACGACTAGCCCAGCCGTGACACTAAAGCTGACCATATTGACGTCGGTATCGGGCGAAATCGTGGCATTGACTGTCGCCGGAGTGGTAGTTATCGCACCCAACGAAGTTGCTTCCGATATGGCGTCATTCGGATCCGCAACAACCGCCGGAGCCGTTTGCAGAATCAGTTGATAACTGCCAATAGAGTTGAAGCCGCCAGCCGTGTCTCCATTACCAGTATTTGGATCGTACTGCACATTGTTCAAGTTTGAGACACCAAGATAGTAGGTGCCAGCGGTCACGAACGTGTATCTCAGGTAAGCATCGAATCCAACCGTATTCTCGCCTGGAGCCGCAGCGTCATTATTGAACGCTAACACTTGACCTTGAGCATCGAACAGACGGATATAAGAACCCAAGCCGCCTGGACCATTCAGTGCCGTATCGATGTCGAAATCGACGACCTGACCTGTTGCGACCGAGAATGCCACCATGTTGACATCAATGTCGGTAACTAGACTTGCACTGACGGTTATAGGAGTGGCTGATACGGCTCCTAACTGTGCCGCCTCTGCAATGGAGTCGTTCGTATCGATAGGTAGGGCTTGTACGATCAATTGGTAGCTGCCAACCGTATGCAAGCCGCCCGACGTGTCCCCGTCGCCGGTGACTGCGTTGTAATTGATGTTGTTGAAGTTGGAAACGCCCAGGTAGTAGGTTCCGGTGGTCGTGAAGGTGAACCGCAAATAGGCATCGTATCCAAGTCGACTTTCGCCGGGCGCCACGCCATCATCGTTGAATGCAAGCTGAGCGCCCTGCGCATCAAACAATCGGATATAAGACCCCAAGCCGCCAGAGCCATTGAGAGCGGTATCGATATCAAAATCGACAACCAGCCCAGCGATGACACTGAAGCTGACCATGTTGACGTCGGTATCGGGTGAAATACTGGCGTTCACCGTGATCGGCGTCGTTGAAACCGCACCCAACGATGTTGCTTCTGAGATGGAGTCGTTCGGATCGGGCACGACTATAGGAGCAGTTTGCACAATCAACTGATACGCTCCGATCGAGTTGAAGCCCCCCGCCGTATCTCCATTTCCGGTGATTGAATTATACTGCACATTGTTCACGTTCGAGACACCCAGGTAATAGGTGCCGCCCGTCACGAAAGTGAATCGAAGGTACGCGTCAAATCCAACAGTGTTCTCACCCGGTGCCGCAGCATCATTGTTGAAGGCTAACTCCTGGCCTTGCGCGTTGAACAACCTGATATAGGAGCCTAATCCTCCCGGACCATTGAGTGCCGTATCGATATCGAAATCCACGACTTGCCCGGCATCGATTGCGAACGCGACCATGTTAACGTCAATGTCCGTCACGATGTTTGCATTGACGGTTATTGGAGTGGACGAAATGGCACCTAGCTGCGTGGCTTCCGCTACCGAATCATCCAGGTCGATTGGAAGTGCCTGAATGATCAGCGTATAATTACCAATCGAGTAAAGCCCGCCCGCTGTATCGCCATCGCCAGTCAGCGGGTCGTATTGCACATTGTTGAAGTTAGAGACAGCCAAATAATACGTACCGCTGATCGGAAACGTGAACCGCAAGTAGGGATCAAACCCTAACCGATTTTCACCGGGTGCAACCCCGTCATTGTTAAAGTCAAGTTGCTGTCCTTGACCATTGAAGAGCCTAATATACGCCCCTAGTCCTCCCGGACCATTGAGTGGCGTGTCGACGTCGAAATCGACAACCTGCCCCGCGCTAACGTCGAACCCAACCATATTTACGTCTGTATCGGGTGAAATACTGGCGCTGACGGTTTTGGCGGTCGTGGATACGGTGCCTAATAAGACCGCTTCCGAAATGGAATCGTCTAAGTCGGCCATTAGCAATCGATTCTCGAGCCCCTCAATCTGCAATTCGTGCAGCATGTAACTGCGGCGGTTTCGATGCGACCGGGAATCTCGGTCTAGTTTTCTTCCCCTTGTCGACTTTCTCGAGAACAGACTGGATAAGCCGAGAAACGATGGTGATTTTTTCATGATGATCGGTGATCTTAACTAGTAGGAAACATGTTCAAGCGGTCCGACGGTGGAACCAGTCTTAGGTCAGTAAAATTGGGAAGACATGGCTATCAACTTAGTACCCAAGTCGAGTCGTTTTCCGCCGCAGATTCTTGACAAAATAGACAAAGAATTGCTTCACTTGACACAACCAGATGAATCAAGAGTTCACCCATCTACAATGAGAGCAATTTTAGTGCCAAAAGAGCGCAAAGCCTATTCGTTAGGAAAAAGC
>JANMLD010000087.1:0-22043 GCA_031372345.1 Pirellula sp. | reverse complement strand
GCTCTGCGAAAGTGCGCCGTCATTCCCAACCCAACGCGTTAGCGAGGGACCCTGCGCAGGCTGGCGTCGCCCCTCGCTTACGCTTTTTGAAGTTGCACGTTTTGATGAAATTCGGGCCCAGGGCCCAATCATTTACCTAGCCCAGGCCAACGGCCTGGGTGACACGCAAAGACAATACTAGTTAAGGCTGAAGGCCCGGCAATTTGACAATCGGTCGGGCCTTCAGCCCTAAGATAATTGCGTTTTGCCTAGTCCCAGGCCGTTGGCCTGGGCTAGGCAAACTACCGGGCCTTCGGCCCTAAAAAAAATAGCGCAACTTCAAAACTTACGCTTTAGGTAGGGATACTTCAATCTACCACTCGTATAACACCACTATGCCACCCCATTCCGAACCTGAAAAAATGTTAAATGCTCCATGCGGAAGCGTCGACCACCGATTGCACAGGCGATTGTTTTTGCAGGGGAGTTTAGCTGGAGCGGCGTCGGTGGCCAGCTTTCAGAGTCTGTTCAGTGTCCCCGCATTCGCCGATTCCGCCAAGGCCCGAGGCAAACGTTGTATCTTGCTGTGGTTGTGCGGAGCACCCAGCCAATTTGAAACTTGGGACCCGAAACCAGGCCGCCCCTCTGGTGGCCCGTTTGGCTCGATCCCGACGTCAATACCTGGTGTTCATATCAGCGAGCTCATGCCGCGGACGGCTACGATTATGGATCAGTTGACACTTGTGCGTTCCATGTCCACGGAGCCTACAGAGCACTTTCAAGCCATCGAAATGCTGACTCGCGGTGAAGCGCCTCGGCCCCCGTTTACCCGTCCGCTCTTAGGATCGGTGCTCGCACAACAACTTGGACAACTCGATAGTCCGGTTCCCCAATTCGTTTTGCTTGATCCGTGCCCCGAAGGGAATGAGTTCAAATCGTTCAAGGCCGCGAACTGGGCGGGCTGGCTAGGCGCCGAATATGGGCCAGTCCGAGTCGGCGGCAAGTATCGACTCGAAAACGTGAGCTTGCCCGAAGGCATGACCGCCGCGGACCATGGTGAACGCGAAGCGCTTCGGGCTTTCCTGAGCCGTAAATTCGTCAACGACCATCAGAACCCGGCTGTGCAATCCTATAACGCCGTCTTTGAACGGGTAAAGGGTTTGATGAAATCGGCACCGCTCTTCGATCTCAGCAGCCTGCCTGATTCGGATCGTGCAAAATACGGTCCGGGTACCTTCGGTATGCATACGCTGTTGGCGCGACATCTTGTGGAAAACGGTTCTACATTTGTGATGGTTGCTAACGGGATGCCATGGGACTGCCACGTGTTCAATCACGAAACACACCAGATGTTGGTTCCCGAAATGGACCGAATCGTATTTCACCTCATCAACGATTTGAAGGCGCGGGGTATGCTCGATGACACGTTGGTACTGATCATGGGGGAATTCGGTCGAACGCCGTGGTTGAATGAAGCCCGCGGTCGCGATCATTATCCAAAAGCATGGAGCATGGCCATGGCAGGTTGCGGCCTAAAACCTGGCGCGGTCTATGGCGCGACGGACGAGAATGGTGTGGCTGTTTCCGACAATCCGATCAATCAACGACGGTTGTTTGCCACCATTTACGCGGCCCTTGGCCTCGACCCACATGAATCGTACGACTTGCCTGGCTTCCCAACCTTTTACCGCGTCGAAGGTGATGCAGCCCCTATCGCGGAACTGCTCGCTTGATTGACCTCTATAGAACTAGCAATGACCATAGAACTTGAAAAAATTGATCGCTATGCATTTCCAAGCGGAGTGCTGGATTTTGCAGTTCGCTCCGACGGACAGCGGCTTTATGCCGCATGTATGGATGGCATCTATGAATTGCCATTGGCGGAACCGACAAAAGAGAAATCAAAACCGTTTCGGATCGGTCGACACGGAAGCTACGTTTCGAGCATCGCTCTCATCGAATCGGCCAATACGCTCTTGACCGCGGCATACGACGGAACCTTTCAAGTTCGCGACCTGGCTGCAATCAAAAGTACAGAAACCGAAAGCAAGCCACTTTCAGAAGAGTTATTGCCAAGGATTTCAGAGCGCATTCACAGCTTCTGGTCCTGGGACATGGCGTTATCGCCAGATCGACGCTTGGCCGCATCGGTTACTGGTCAGTATTTGGTGGGGGGAGAAGACTATTCGCCCTTGGCTTCTCAAGAGCCAACCGTGAAGATTATCGATGCATCTACCGGCCAGCTAGTGCATGCCTTCGAGATGTTGCCTTCGGTGCAGTGTGTCGCTTTTGACAGTTCATCGCGTTACGTTGCGGCTGGCAATCTGATGGGTGATTTATCGGTATGGGACGTGGAGAGTGGTCGGCAATTGGCACAATGGCGAACCAAATCGTTTACCAGTTGGGGGATCATCAAAAGCCATTGCTATATCGGTGGCGTCTTTGCCGTTTCGTTCTCTCCAGATGGCGAGTCGCTCTATGCGGCTGGAATGGGGGACATGCGGGATCCGATGGCAGGTAACGGCAAGCAGCTGTGGCAACGCTTTGATTGGCGGAAAGCTCCAGTTGAAAAGACGCAAGAGCCAATTGCAGCCGAAACTGGCGAGGGGCTGATGGAGACGCTGGCTTGGCATCCGAGCGGGAACCATTTTGTGATGGGGGGGCGTTTGCGAGGAGGCAAATGGAACTTGGGCATCTTCGATGCTGGATCGGGCCAACTGGTGGGCCAAGCCAAGACCGGAATGCGAATCACGACAACTCGCTATAGTCCGGACGGTGAGACTTTGTACCTCGGTGGCATGCAAGGCCAACCCGGTCCGAAAGAAAACCGTTTTCCCGATTTCGGTTATTTGGAACGCTACCGCGTGAAGCTATGAACTCAAATTTGCGGCATGGTCGCAGCTTGCGGGCAAACAGTGGCTAAATTGGAGGGAGTTTCGGCGTTCACGTTGCCCAGTATCCAATTCAGTCCGCCCATGAATAGGCTTTCAAAAATCGGATTGGTCCAGACGTCTTCGCGATGCCCCATCGAAGTATAGAAGACGCGGCCTTTGCCTTGGGTCCTGGCCCAAGTTGCAGGGTAGGCGGGTCGCTTGTAGTCCGCGTCCACCATCCCTTCCGTTTCCTGAACCAAGATAACGTGCATGTCCTTGGCAAAGTTCTTTAAGCTGTACCACTCTTCGTTCATTCGGAACGAGTTCTCTTTTGGCGCACCCGGAAAATTCGGAGAAACCAACTTCATGGTCGCTTCCTGTTGACGTCCATGCCGAATGAACTCACCACCGATCATCTGAATGTAGGGATCGGGCGTTTCTTGGTTTTCCGCAGCCTTACCCGGTGAATGGAATGTGTCGGATGCACAGTGGCTGCCAGCGAAGCCTTTACCAGCCGCGATTGCATTTAGCAGATTTTCCTTGCCTTGGACCGACATGGCTGGCTCGGTCTCTTTTCCCTTGGTCAAGTCAGTTGTTGTATAAAACAGGAAACCGTCGAATTGCTCATAGTCTTTGTCGAAAATCCGTCCATCCTTCGAACACTGGACGTCGATGTTGTATTTCTTTCCCATCGCCATCATGATGCGCTCTGCGTACGCAAGTTCAGACCCCTTGCGCTTGACGACGTCATGCTCGAAACCAGAACTCTTAGTGAAAAACAGCAGCTTTTTGGCATCCGCAGTGTTGGCAACTGCCGACCGCAGGAGCTGCGGTGCTGTCAGCAAAGCACCCAACGTAACAGCCGATTGCTTGATGAGTTCTCTTCGAGACGAAACGGGCATAATAACGGGAAGGGTCATTTTCAAATCCTGACAGGTAGGTGTGGTCGTGCTTGATGATGGTTAATGAACCAAGTCGGATTGTACCGAAGCGATCAAAGCGAAACCAGCATGGCTAATCGAATGTTGCTAATTGTCTCCGTTCGATCCACAAAAATTGTAGACGAGCGAGGCCCTTCGCTCGTTGGACTCAAAACCTGAGCGAGGGCCTCGCAAATAGGCTGCGAATTTATTCGCAGGGAGCCCACCACCTGTGTGGCACGTCCCTGAGTTTACGAAGGGCGTGGTGAGTCGCTAGTTATGGTGATTCGCCAAGCGTACACACCGAAAAGGTTGTTTCGAATTTGCCGCCTAGCGATGAAGTTGAATAAGTCGCAAGTACAATGGCCCAGGAATCGTCCGATAGGACAGCGTCGACAACCAATACCGGGCTGTTGTTTGGCCCTACTGGTAAAAGGATCAATTCGCCAGAACGGCGGTACAAGAAGGGTGGGAAATGCCAGATGGAGTTGTCCACTGAACGTTTTTGAACTGACTTGACGAGCTCATACTCATTGGCTGACTCAGCATAGGAGAGCACCCCCAACTCAAGCCATCGAGTCGGAAATGCATCGCTGAACTTCAGCGATGCAAGATGAGAAGGTTCCAACCCCGCATTCTCTTGATCACGACGTTGCAAATAGAACGGCTGGTTCGTCCATTCAATGTATCGTCGGACATCACCGGTCTTCAATCCTCTTAGACGAATGGCCCTCGTATCCATGAACGAATGGCTATTGGGCGGCCATTGAGATTGCAACATTCTCTCAATCCCTTTGATCTTTTCGTGTTTCGAATCGAGCACGCCACGCATGACGTACGCCCGCGGCTTATCGTTCGAGAGAAAATACACTTCAATGCCGTCTTCAGACGAATCGAAGCCCCCAAAAGCGGAGCCTGGCAATTTAAACTCCCCGGCTTCGTTCCCTGCGACATCTAGCAAAGTGAACTCGTCGTTGCGATGACCGAGTTTATGCAAGGCGAAGAGTTGAGCGCCACTGATCCATTGAATTTGAACATCTTTTGTTGCTCCTTTGCCCGTATCCCAAACAATTCGCTTCTTCGTCCATGTGGGCTGCCAGTTCAACAAGTCGTCTGTGTTCCCAAAATGGAGCAAGTCGAAATACTTTAGGTTACCTTTGCTTTCCTCACGGACTCCGTTCTTTTCCGAGAACATCTTGACGAAAATCCCACCCGTGACGGAATCCGACCACGCAGTCGCAATCAACGGGTTCACCGAAATGATGCGCTCCGTCAAATCCGTGGCGTTGTACAACGACAGCTTTTTAAACGGCTCGACGACGATCAGTTCTTTTCCATCGAAGGTCAGCGATCCATTTCGCAGATACCTTACCGCATCCTTGATTTTGCAAACTTCGCGCACAATAAGTTGTTTGCTAACAGGCGGCTTTTTGTCCAATGGGCCGTCCGCGGTGGAAATGCTGCAGACTGAACAGAAAGCCAACACGGCTGAGCAAAAGAAGAATCCAATCCTACAAGTCACAATCAAAACCTTTCCGGATGACCACCAGCAAAACCACAGCTCTTTGCCGATGAACAAGCAAAAAGCGGTTATTTTAACTATCAATGACCATAGCTTATTGTGGTTTAGCTGTTGACTAAAATGGCGGTCCAACAGGGTTGAGACCGCCGGGCGGGTTGGGGTCAGCAAAGTTGTCACACTCGTATCGGCCAAACGATCCTAGCGCACCGAAGACAAGAATAGGCGCACCTTCAACTGCGATAGAATTAAGCGGTGGAGGCTGGCAAACATTGCATGGATCTTGGTAACTGTAGAAGGTATCTTGAGTCCCTCCAAGAGTCGAAGGATCGCCCCCTTGAAACCCACTATTGTTTCTTACTTTTCTCCCCGTGTGCACATTGGGATCATTGAATTGCACACAACCCTGCGAGTAATTTGCTCCCACTTGCGACATCTGTGTAAGATACATGCATCCATAATTCGTGCAGGGACCCGGTTGCCTCATTGGACTACTTCGAGCGGCTTGGGCTAGCGATATGCCTAACAACATTAACACGCCAACAACTTTTACTCTCATTGCTTATTCCTTATTCCCTTGTGCTGTTTGAAATCGATGTCTTCTTCGGAGATTTTTTACTTCTTGCTATCCTGGGCTTTAGTGAGTTTCCAGTAGATTTTGGCCGCTTTGGTTGCATCACTAAAATCGACTGGGTAGTCTTGTGACGCAGATCTGCTTTCTAGTATTTCTAATTCCCCCTCCTCATTGACCTTGCATATCCCTTTTCTTGGTCCCCCTCCTCCCATCCCTTCCGCATCCTCCGGCGTCTCGATAGTGAACCGAAAAGCCTTGGTTTTCTCGTCATGAATCTTGCGGTTAATCTTTATCTTGATCGAGTCTCCATTCGCAAACTTGACCTCCGACCGCTCTGTCTCCATTAGCGAAAGAATACCACCCACAAAGTGATTGTCCATCTTTCCCTTAATCACCCTACTGGCAATCTTCCAATCGCCTTGAAGTAGTTTGTCTGGGTTATTTTCCTGAGCAAGCGACGATGGCGACTCAGCTAAAAAAAAACAACTCACTACAAACAAAAACCATTTAGTTCGATACAACATTTTTTGTTGCTCCAAATAGAAACTGACAGCAAATCACGCACGACAGGAATGCTGCACTAGAAAACCACAAAACCGTAAACGCGAAATCTGAAAAGTAGTCATTATTTATCCGAGACCGCGACACCGACCGTGGAATTGACGGAACGGCAAGACTATTCTGAGCGAGCTCAATCTCTTCCGGCATAGAAGTGGATTGTGTCACCCGCAACTTCCCTCGTCGAATCTCGACGGGTTTCTCTCGAGCGTAGAAGATTGACAACAAATCGTAGCAATTTGGCTCGTCCTCCCGGATAACTGCACGAACTGCTGATCTCACTTCGCCAGCTCGAAAAAGATTTACAACCAAATTCTTTCCATCTCGCGACGGAATTCTCCTCCGCAATGTATCGCCATCGACGATGGTTATTGCAGTTGAGAGTTCGAGTCCATCCCTACATACTCTCGCGATGTTTTCAACTAATTTTGGCAAATCTTGAACTTCAGACGTTGAAATCAAATCCAAAAAAACACAACGAAATGGAATAGACGACAAAGCGCTATCCCATCGCGAATGGCGCGGATTCCAAAGGTAGTCTCGTTCTACATCGATGACTCCCGTATCCAACCTCCATGGTGACATTCTAGCGAATAACCAAACCTCGTTGGCGTGAAGGTCAACGGCCACAATCAATCGTACTGGTCTAATCACGGTGTCCGGCGGTAACACCAATTCAGAATTCGAATCCACTGTAAACTGACTTCCACGCGGCAGTTCAGTAACTCCATCAAATTGCATCACAGCGTACCTGGGATTGGATTCCACAGATTCGCTTTCCTTAGCTATGGCACTGAGCACGCAATTCGACACGAGTTGAAAAAACCAAAAAGTCATCATCGAAGGGTTCCCCACGAAGAGTATGGAATGACAATGCGATGGGAGGGACTATTCAGTTCAACCATTGTTAAGTCAAAAAAACTACTTCCTTTCCATTTTGTGTCGCTGACCCGAAAACACCCGATCGGATTCTTTGCAAGAGGAAAAATCTTGAAATCATCGATTAGTTGGCCGTTGAGATCATAAATCCGAGCATCGACGATTTCGAATCCGTCTTTCGTGCCAAGTTCGAAAGAATTTTCAATCGAACGAAAATCCGCGGTAACATCGTCTGGCTTGAAGACAACCGAGAGATCCAACTCCAACACCATCCTTGCCGAATTCTCTGTCCGAGAAAGTACCAGATGCAACTTTTCAAAATACGATTTGGGCCGGTCGATACGAATCCGGAGTGGATTAGGAAAGGACGCAGTCGCAACTACTTTTCCGTCCATTGAGCACTCGACCGGCGAATTGGATTTGGATATCCAGGCGATTGGAATCTCCACTTCGTTTGCTGATTCCTGTAGCCATTGATGTACCCGCCCACCGGGCTCCACCGCAAACGTTTTAAACGATTGGCCCTTAAACAGAGTGATCTGACCGATCAAGTCGTCGTTGTCGTCGTAGCAAGAAGCAGTGATATGGTGTCGCAAAGAACTCAACCCAGGCGTGTAGGATTTATTTAAGTCGATCGTAACTTGTAGCGACTTGGACTCACCTGGATCGAGCGTCAGACTGTCTGGAGTGAGAATCGTGCAATCACATGAGGCAAGAATTCTCTTCATTTGCAGCTTTTTGCGTGATCGATTGGTTACATTTACTTCCGATTGAAAACTTGAATTACTCACAACCCTGGTTCCCGACCGATGGTCTGAACGTATAGGGCTAGGTGAAAAAGATTCAGCTACTAAACTCGACACACCTGGATTAGAAATCCAAAATACAGTGGAAATAGGAATCGCCAAAACGATCGTTGCCGGAAACAAAAACGCTAGGCGTCCTTTTTGAGAACGATTGCATATCAACAGCACCCCGAGGCAAACGAAATCCAAAGCCATTATCAACCTCACGTCTTGTTCATATCCTCCCAGGCAATTGCATGATGCGCCACCAGATACTTTGACTTGAATTAGATACCCGACGTAAACGGCGAATGCAATGCAAGCCGGGAGAACCGTTCGCGAAAAGCAAACGACGAGACCCAAAGCCATAACAAATTCCACAATTGGCAAAACAACGTTGCAAACCAATTCCGAAGCATTTAGATGATGCAGGTAAAATGCAACATACGCACTCTTCAATTTACCGATAGCCGCAAAGGCGAGAATTGCAGCAGGAACAAGCACAAGAAAGTGCCAACGATTCCGAGAATCGCACTGTGAGCTGTGAGCTGTGAGCTGTGAGCTGTGAGCTGTGAGCTGTGCCATTAATTGTGACTTCAAAAGAAAGGGCGAGATTCTGGTGCGGTCTTAAAAAACCTCGGGACGGGCGACAGTAATTGCTTCCGTCATGATTGCTCAACCACACCGTTGTAGCACTCCGTCATCGAAGTCGCAATAATTTCAAAAAATAAAATCCTATTTTTTGAAAATCCTGTTTGGCGCGAGAATGAAGCATGGCGGCGTTTGCTCGTTCGTCATTTGCCTCGCCACCCCGGAGTTTACGAAGGGCGTGGTGAGTCGCTAGACGTTTGCCTTAGTTCCCACGCCCATCGCTAATCGCTCTGGGACGTGCCACACGCACTTTTGCAAAGCAACTACACGTGCTTTTGCAAAGCAACTAGGTGCACATCACCGATGAACCACGCGGTGTCTACGCCGACTGGATGGAATTGGCAATCCTGTGATTTGGTCGGCATCACCCCAGATCCAACGCCTTCATCCGACGAAGTTCGGTACCGTGCTCTTGCCTACGAAATTTCTTCACAAGCATGATTAATCCGACTGCGATGAGAATGGGCAGGATGATGGAAGTAGACAGAACACCCCAGAACCAGCCAGGCAAAACCATCGCGCTCCCTTGCAACTCCTTTTGCAATTTGGCCAACGGCATTTCCTCTAGCGTAAGATCGGTCAGCCAAACGGTTCCCTTGTCCGGTAAGTAGACGTTTATTTGAAGTTTGTTGGGCGTCGGAAAGGATTTGTCGTCAATCATGAATGGCAACGTAAACTCCCGCCACGGGGCTGTGCCACGAATTTTACCCATTGGACCAGTCTCGGCCATGGTTCGCGAGAAGTAGGCTCCAGCTTTGGGCTCAGGGAAATGATTCCACATTTCCAGATAACCGTCCCCAACAACCCCTTCCAATCGCACCTTGCCGCGAAGTACGTATGCCTTTTCTTTGATCTTGGGTTCCGTTAACGTCGCAAGCGGAATCAGTTGCGGTTTGCTGGTGTCGCGAACGACCTTGAGCACCATCTGATCATCCATCTTTTCAATGCTTGCTTGGGGGTTGAGCTCCTTGGCTTCCGCCAGCTTGCTCCATTCTATCTTCGCCACTTCGTCTTTGTCCGATTTATCGGGCTTGTCCGGCGTGCTGGCTTGCGCCGAAACCGGCGATGCCAATATGCCTATGGATAAGGCCGTTGCCACCAAAGAAACAACTGGTTTTCGATAACGAGAATAAATACTAAGCAACATGATTGGATTCTCCTGTGTCCTTGTTCTTCTGATCTTGTCTGTGGCTGTGCAACAATTGCTCAAACGTGGATTGATCGATCTTGCCATCAGCGAACGCGGCCCGTAGCTGCCTCTCAAATTCGCTCATGTGTTGTTGGCTGTCAAAAATCTCCACCCGCTGGATCAATCGGTCCAACCGCAGTCGCACCGTTGGATAGCTGATTCCATACTCTTCAGCCATTTTTTTTAGAGAGCCAGACGCCAGCAAAAATCGCTTGAGAAACGCCAAGTCCTCATTGTTGATCCGGTCAATCCATCGCATGGGAAAGTCGCCAAAAAGTAAATAATACTTAACTCGTTATTGATTTTATTGAAGTCAAAAAGTAAGTCAATATGCTTTTTGCGTTTTTCTGATCGTGGGGCGGGTTTGGCGCTGAAGCGGAGGGTGAGGCGGTGAGGCTCCTGCCGAACCATGGCGACTCCAGCAGCTCGGCAGGAGCCTCGCTCTCCCGTTGATTTCGAAACGATTAGGCTTAGCAAAGATGTTTGCAGGGGTGGGGACAATCTCCCACACAACCTGAACGTGGTCGCTACAGCCAGCGCCGTCCACGAAAATAGAACAGTAAACCAGTCGCCACGAGCCCCATCAGTGCCAATGAAAATGGGTAGCCATAGTACCACTTCAATTCGGGCATGTTCCATGGGGAAGTATCCGAGAAGTTCATTCCGTACACACCAGCGATAAACGACAGCGGTATAAAGATGGTCGAGATAATCGTTAGCACTTTCATGACTTCGTTCATGCTGTTGCTAACGCTGGAGAGGTAGAAATCTCGCATGTCCGACGTCAGCTCGCGATAGGTGTCCACCGCATCCACGACTTGTACCACGTGATCGTAACAATCTCGCAAGTGGATTCGCGTCTCCGGACTGATGTGAGGGAGTGAATCGCGAACCAATTCATTGATCATTTCACGATGCGGACGAATGGCTCGCCGCAGGGCTAGGAGTTGCCCTCGCAAATGATGGATCTTGCGCATCTGGGCTGGATCCAGGCCATCGATGATCTCTGCTTCAATCTTTTCTACCTGTTCCGCTAAGCGTTCCATCACCGGAAAATAGCTATCGATGACGGCATCGAGCAGGGCATAGAGAAAGTAGTCGATGCCCGAGTCGCATACTTTGCCGCGATGGGTTCGGATACGCTGCCTGAGTGGTTCCCAACAATCGCCAGGACGTTCTTGGAACGACAGCAACACTTGTTTGGTCAGAAAGAAGGACAGCTGCTCAGTTTGCAAAGCATCCGCGCCATCCACCATGCGGGCGACGACAAAAACCGATTGGTCGAAGTCATCGACTTTGGCGCGTTGATGAACATTGACGACGTCCTCCATCGCGAGCGGATGCAGTTGCAATAGCTGGGCGAGTTCCGCAAGCTTCTGCTGGCTGCCAAGGCCGATGACGTCGATCCAGACGCTTCGGTAAGCGACCATGATCGAGCGAATCTCCGCAATATCCTTAATCTCTCGTTCAAGGAACTCAACTCCTCCAAATGCCATGACTCGAATGATTGTTGGGTCTGCATTCGGATCGACGATCATGGAACCCGGAGCCGTACCTGGGCGAAAACGCCTCTTTGGGTTTTGCGATTTGCGTCCCTTGTCTTGCTTTCGTGCCATGCGTGCGTTATCTCGCTTTCAATGACCATGCATCGCGGTATACTTCAGTGCAATTAACAATGGTCCAAGGCCCATATTTTCCTGGATTTCGGTTGCCTTGGGTCGTTCGAGGCATCGCTCCGCCGTCGGAAGCTGGACTTTTTTTTGGTTTGGAATTTCCCTGCCCATCATTTTACCAGAAAATGCACTTCTTCCCCAGGCGTCCGGATTCGTCAAACCATGTTCGACAACTCGAATCCATCTGGTTTTCAACCATGGAATGGTTAACGTTGTCCCAAAATCTTTCGCAAGCGCCAGAATGAGCAAACGTTCTTTACAAGAGCCTGAGATCATTGAAGCTCAAGTGATCGAAAGCGATCCACTCCACGACCCAAATCGGTCGCTCGCGAGTTCCCTCATGCCGTGCTCCGCCTGTGGAACGCCACGACAGATTGGCTCGCGTTTTTGCGTATCCTGCGGTGTGCCCTTTGAGACGCCAGACCGCGTGATTCTTGGCAAACTTCAAAAGAGCCCATCGGTGGTCTCTGCTAATACGACGACCAAGTCGTCGGATGGTGGAAGCGTTTCGGTAAAGGCACAAGCGATCGAAGCATCTGGTTCAACAAGAACCTTTCGTTGCGAGAACTGTGGTAGCGAAGTGGACGCACCTCGTGAACAAATCAGCCTGCGATGTCCCTTTTGCGATTCCGCCTATGTGGCAGAGTTACCCTTGGAGCAACGAACGTCTCAACGTCCCGAATTCATCATTGGCTTTGAGGTTTCTCGCGAAAAGGCTCAGGAATTGTTCTTTCAATGGATCGGCAAAAACGGGTTCTTTCGCCCTGGAGACCTGGTTACGAAAGCGGCCACGGAGAAACAGCAGGGGGTTTATATTCCATTTTGGCACTTCTCGATGAAGGCCACTAGCCAGTGGTCTGCGCAAATCGGTGAGCATTGGTATCGCACTGAGACTTACACGGTAAAGAACTCGGAGGGCAAGACAGAGGTACGAACACGTACCGTTCAAGAAACAGAATGGTGGCCGCTTTCTGGAATCTACCGCAAGTATTATTCGGGTTACATGGTCTCCGCCTCAAAAGGCTTGTCGCAGGCAGAAGCGTTGGCGATTCAACCTTATCAACTCAATACGATGATGCGGTATCGACCGATGTACATTGCCGGTTGGATGTCGGAGGAGTATTCCGTCGGTCGCGAAGATGCACTGGCGGTAACGCAACAAGAGTTTCGCACTCGCGAAAGAAATGCCATCAGTCGATTTTTGCCTGGTGACATTCAATCTGGGCTGACAGTGCACACCGAACTGGAGGTAGGCGGCTCCGACTTGATTTTGCTCCCGATCCACGTGCTCAGCTATCGCTATGGCGACAAGATCTATCGGTTCCTTGTCAATGGCCAGACAGGCAAGATGCATGGCGAAAAGCCATGGTCTAGTTCCAGGATTACCGCTGTTGTCATTGCGATCGCTCTTCTGATGCTCGTGGTGATTGGATTGCTGATCGTCTTAAATCATCCAAGGTTGGGACAATGAACTTCGAAACACGTTGCACCGTTTGCCGAACTTACCTCGATAGTGAAGATTTATTTTGCAGCAACTGCGGCACGGAAAACACGAAAGGGCTGGATTCCGAGGGTGTGGGCATCGACACGCCGACTGCGACAACACAGCAGGCAAGCGTCATGAGCTTTCGATGCGATCAATGCGGAGCTACCATGAGTTACGATGCCTCCGCAAAAACGCTTCGCTGCCCTTTTTGCGGCAGCGAGAAGATGTCATCGCGGGCCGATGCGAGAACGTTAAGACCATCCGGCATCGTCCCCTTTCGAGTGGTACAATCGCAAGCGGAAACGCTGCTTCGCACTTGGCTAAGCCAAGGATTCTGGAAACCGGGCGATGCCTCGCAGCGATCGATCGTTAGCAAAGTGACGCAAGTTTACGTCCCTTTTTGGGTCTTTTCGGCAACGACCGAAACGGCTTGGACTGCCGACAGCACGGCCGGAACCGCAGGCGCACGCGGCAAATGGCGTCCGATGTCAGGGACCCGCGTCGGCAACTACGATGGGGTTTTGGTTGGAGCTAGCGGGACGCTAACGCCTGCAGAAGTTCAAGAGATAGCGCCATTCCATATCGAAGATGCCGTTTCTCCCGACTCGATCGATTTGAAAAACGTGATCGTGGAAGAGTTTCGGGTCACTCGCCGAGACGCACGCGCGAGAGCATCGGCCCTGGTCGAGCAATACGAAGCCAGTCAATCACAGCAGTCCATTCCAGGCAGCGTTCGCAATTTACACGCAAACGTTCGCATCCAGGACATGAAGAGTGTTCCGTTGCTGCTGCCGGTTTGGATCATGGTATATCAATACCGCAATCAACCGTTTCGCGTGTTGGTCAATGGACAAACAGGCGAAGTGTTCGGTACCGCACCTTTTTCGTATGCCAAACTAACGGGCGTGATCGCGGCTATGTTCTTGCTGATGCTATTGGTCATCATTGCTGCAGTCGTTTTTTCTTCGATGCGTTAGAACCCTCGGTATAAAGCCGACGGCATGCAAATGCCCCCGAGTTTATCTCGGGTTTATCTCGGGTTTATCTCGGGGGATACTTACCATCTCTCTAGGCTTCGCCAACTGACACTGCGGCTGGCAAATGCTGTTTTGCCCAAATTGCGGCCCCCATGGCTCCAGCGTCGTCACCCAGTTTTGCCATCTTGATTTCAAACATGTCTTCATAGCATTGCAATACGCTTTTATGGACCGTTTGGGTTACTTCATCCAAGTAGATTTCGCTAATGGATTCCACTAGCCCACCTCCCAAAATGATGACCTCGGGGCAGAGCATATGAATTAAATTCGTAACTGCGTAACCGACCGTTTGGGCGGCCTGCCTCACCACTCTCTCAACCGCTTTGTCCCCATCCCGAATGGCCGCAGCAAGCACTTTGCTGCGAATCTGGGATATGTCAGTACCAGCAGCACGCAACAGATTTGGCGCCTCACCGCGGTAGGCCAACTTCGCGCACTCGGCCGCAATCGCCAAACGACTGGCTTCGCTCTCTAGCGTGCCGGTCATCTCTGTCCCACTACTGCGATTAGACGAAGTTATTCGAGTATGGCCAATCTCCATTGCCGACGAACGCTTTCCTCGAAGGATTTTACCTTCGTAGACAAATCCGCCGCCAATACCTGTCCCTGGAAAAAGTCCTGCAACACTGCGAGCCCCAACGGCAGCCCCTACCGAATACTCGCCGTAAACACCGGCGTCCACGTCGTTAAGCACCGATACAGGGCAATCTAGCTCATCTTCGAGCATGGCACCCAAGGATACGTTTTTCCATCCCAAGTTCACCGCAACGTTAACCATTCCATTGTCCATGTCGACCGGTCCTGGGCATCCAATACCCAACGACTTCAGACCCTCCAAGGGGAGGTTGTTCTCGACGAATGTCTCCCGAATTAGGTCGGCAATCCGCACTACGCCAGCCTGCGCTCCCTCGGTTCCCTTTGTTTTCTTGCGTTTACGGGCAACAATCTTCAGCTTGTCATCCAGTATGATGCAGAGCATCTTGGTGCCGCCCAAGTCAAAACCACACGAATACGGATTCTGCATACTGATTCTCTAAAGGGAATATCGGGTTGGAGCGTTGGGAGTTGGCTGGCGTCGTTCTATCTGCGGGCGGCAGACGGGCGTATCCCAACCCGAAGCGTAAGGGAGGGACAACTACGCAGGTCCCTCACTTACGTATCGGGTTATGATTGGTAGGTTTCACCTCGCCGCTCGTTTTGCCCTTCACGATTATAGTCTAAGCCTACAAAGTGTGTGACTCCGAAAAACTAAGGCTAGTGCGTTGCAATTCTAAAAAGTGGGGTAGGCATCCTGCCTTGCAATAGGAACGTCACGCACAA
This sequence comes from Pirellula sp., assembly GCA_031372345.1. Classification (GTDB taxonomy): domain Bacteria; phylum Planctomycetota; class Planctomycetia; order Pirellulales; family Pirellulaceae; genus JBKCUI01. The sequence continues at coordinate 6,600 of JANMLD010000087.1, read as the reverse complement.
TCCGCAAGCTGGAAGCCTACGCCACTTTTTCCAGCCCCAAAATAGCCTAGGCTCGTCGGTCGTGACTGCCTGAATAGAAGGCAAACCGATCGATGGAATAGAACCGGCTATTGGGCTACAATAGACGTTTGGGCAGTTTTGTTGCTGCCCGCCCCACCCTGAGGTTCTTCCTCGATCGTCACCATAGTTCTTTGTCCTGCTCCCACCTTTTTTTGAGATCCGATGACGTCTGAACCGTACCGAAGTGTCATATTGCGAGCCGCTAAGATTGGACGAGTCTTCGTCAGCAAAACTCGTATACTCTGCTTGGCCTCTTTCACAGCAATTCTTTGTCCGCTTGTACAGGCCGAAGAACCAGTCGATTTCAATCGCGATATTCGCCCCATCCTGTCGGAAAATTGTTTTTATTGCCACGGCCAAGACGGGAGCAAACGCCAAGCAGATCTGAGGCTCGATATCCGTGACCTCGCCATCCAAGCCAATGCATTCGTGCCCGGCAAACCCGCTGAAAGTTCGCTCATTACGCGAATCCATTCGGCAGATGCCGATGAGCAAATGCCGCCCCCTAAATCCAACCGAAAACTCTCAGCCCATCAAAAGCAGTTGCTTGAAAAATGGGTTGACCAAGGTGCAGCTTACTCAAACCATTGGGCCTTTGTGGCTCCCGTTCGCCCGACTCTTCCAAAGCTATCGAGATCCGGTTGGACCCGTACCCCCGTCGATCACTTTGTACTTGCAAGGCTCGAATCAGAAGGGCTCACGCCATCTCCCGAAGCGGATCGCGCGACCCTCATCCGGCGCCTTTATATTGATTTGATTGGCCTACCGCCGAGCCCCGCCCAAGTCGATGCATTCGTGGCAGACAGTGATCCGCTAGCGTACGAGAAGCTCGTTGACCAACTCCTCAACAACGAGCATTACGGAGAACGCATGGCCTTAGGCTGGCTCGATGCCGCCCGGTATGCCGACAGCAATGGCTTTCAACAGGACGGCGATACCTGGCAATGGATTTGGAGGGACTGGGTCGTGCGTGCATTTAACGAGAATTTGCCGTTCGATCAGTTTACCATTTGGCAACTTGCAGGGGACTTACTCCCAAACGCGACCGACGATCAGAAGATTGCCAGTGGATTCAATCGAAACCACTTGCTCAACGGTGAGGGGGGCGCGATTGCCGAAGAACAACGGTTCGTAGTGCTATTCGATCGGATCGATACAACGGCTACGACTTGGCTTGGCCTGACCATGGCCTGCGCGCAATGCCATGACCACAAGTACGATCCAGTCACGCAAGTCGACTACTACAGCCTGCTCGATGCCTTCAATCGTGTGCCTGAAAGTGGAGTGCCTCAGTTCTTTTCGTCTCGCATTCGCGTTGCCGCCCCTTTCATCGAGTTGCCATCCGAAGAATACAAATTGAAGTTTGCGGAATTCGAATCGGAAATTGCTCCGCTCGACAAGGAGGCGGCACCGCTTGTGGAAGCCGCTTTCGCAGGTTGGCGTGCAGGGCTCTATGCTGATGGAGAACCGGTCGACGGAAAGGGATTACCCGAAGCGCTAACGCAATTACTAAAGAAACCCGAAGCGGAACGGTCTGATGAGGAAAAGAAATCGGTAGAAAAAGAACTTCGAAAGCACTTCGATGACAAAGTTCGCTCCACCTTGAATGACAAGATCTCAGTACTAGGAAAACTAGCAGACGTAAAAAAGAAATCTGCGGATTATAAAGCCAACAACTTGCCGCGTGTGATGGTCATGAGCGACGAAAAGCCTCGCCAAACCCATGTTCTATCTCGCGGAGAATACTTGAAACCGACAGATAAGGTGGCGTTCAACACGCCGGCCTTTTTGCCGCCTCTTCCAGCCGATGCGCCGCGCAATCGTTTGGGCTTTGCGCAATGGCTGGTATCCCGTGAACATCCGCTAACAGCCCGTGTCCAAATGAATCGCATGTGGCAAAATTTATTCGGCATTGGCATCGTCAAGACCGCAGAAGACTTTGGTGTTCAGAGTGAATTCCCGATTCACATGGAGTTACTCGATTGGCTGGCGGTCGAATTTAGGGAGTCCGGTTGGGACATGAAGGCCATGCAACGGCTCATCCTCAATAGCGAAACCTATCGGCAGTCTAGCCGGATGACGCCAGAGCTTCGAACTCGCGATATTGAGAATCGACTGTACGCGCGAGCCAGCCGATTTCGAATGCCGTCGTTGATCTTGCGTGATTGGTCTCTTTCCGCCGCCCAGCTATTGGACGATCGGATTGCTGGAGCGCCTGTTTACCCGTATCAGCCCGATGGGATTTGGGAGTCGCTCGCCATCACCAAGGAACGGGATTTTACTTATCCGGCCTCGAGCGGCAAAGATCTCTACCGACGCAGCCTTTACACGTTTTGGAGACGGACAGTTGGACCCGCCAACATGTTTGACGCTTCGAATCGCCAGACTTGTCGAGTGCGTCAAACCGCAACTAGCACGCCACTGCATGCTCTCACGACCCTCAACGACCCTACGTGGGTCGAGGCCGCTCGCGTGTTGGCGGAAAACTCCATCCATCATTCCGGCGAAGTCTCAGAGCAGATAAAGTCCGCCTTTCGTAAAGTAATGGGGCGTGCTCCGCGGGAGAAGGATCTGGTTGCGTTGCAGAATGCATTTCAGAAACAGCATGCCTTTTACACCGACGACCCGACCGCTGCGCAAGCCTTTGTCGACGTCGGCACCGCACCGCGGGACAAGACACTGGATTTACCCAAACACGCGGCTTTGTCGGCCGTCTGCTTGGCCATATTAAACTTAGACGAAGCGATGACTCGCGAATAGCAACCTTATGGACAATATCCTTCAACAAAACATGGCTCGCGTCAATCGACGGCAACTGTTCGGCTCGGCAGCTAGCGGCGTTGGGGTTGCGGCACTGGCCTCTTTGTTAGGCGGTCAATCTCTCGCAGATGTCCCGATCGCCAAAGGAGTAGGAAACGGCTTGCCCGATTTGCCACATCACCTCGCAAAAGCCAAACGCGTTGTGTTGCTATGGCAAGGTGGTGGACCGTCACACGTTGATTTGTTTGACGAAAAGCCAACGTTACGAGAGATGGCGGGCAAGGACATCCCTGATTCGATTCGAGGCTCCACTAGACTTTCCACCATGTCGAGCGGTTATGGCAAATGGCCTTGTGTACCTGCCATCAAACCGTTTCAACCGTATGGCCAGTCGGGAATTCCGTTAAGCCAAATGCTTCCCAAAATCGGTGGCATCGCGGATGAAATGACGTTGATCAAATCGATGCATACAGAAGCGGTCAATCATGCTCCGGGTGTAACCTATTTCTTAACCGGTTCGCAAGTACCGGGACGACCAAGCATGGGGTCTTGGCTATCGTACGGGCTTGGAAGCGAAACGGAAAACCTGCCAACGTTTGTCGTCATGACATCGAGCGACAAGACCAAGACGTGTGGCCAACTCTTCTTTGATTATTATTGGGGAAGCGGATTCTTGCCCAGCCGTTTCCAAGGGGTCCGGTTTCGCAACACTGGTGACCTTGTTCCGTACCTGGCCAATCCTGCCGGAGTCAGTCCAGCGGCACGACGATCGTTGCTCGACGATATCGCCGCAATGAACGCAGAACACTTAGCGGACTATGGCGATCCGGAAATCGACACTCGCATCGCTCAATACGAAATGGCCTTTCGTATGCAAACCAGCGTCCCGGAATTGATCGACTTTTCGAATGAGTCGGCATCGACCATCGAGCGCTACGGTCCAGAGGCATTGGCCAAGGGGACCTTTGCGAACAATTGTCTGATTGCTCGTCGATTGCTGGAACGCGGAACTCGCTTTGTGCAATTGATGCATGCTGGTTGGGACCAGCACAACAATTTGTTTACGCAATTGGAACAGCAATGCCGCGATACCGACGCGCCGGCTGCAGCATTGGTTCAGGACTTAAAAGAGCGAGGCTTGCTGGAGGATACGCTAGTGATTTGGGGAGCGGAGTTTGGAAGAACCCCGTTTGGTCAAGGTGATCCGGCCAAGCCAAATGGCCGAGACCATTTCGGCAAAGCCTTTAGTTGGTGGATGGCGGGAGGTGGAGTCAAGAAAGGGAGCGTCTACGGTGCAACCGATGAGTACGGATGGAACATCACGGAGAATCCAGTCCACGTGCATGACATGCAAGCCACCATTTTGCATCTTTGTGGCATCGACCACACTCGCTTGACCTACCGTTTTCAAGGTCGGCAATTCCGACTGTCCGACGTTCACGGTGAAGTGGTAAAAGGGATTCTTGGCTAAATTTGGAGTGCTCCGATTCATCGGAGCTTTTAGATCACCCGGCGTCCGAACTGTCATTTCCGGTTAGAGATAGGCTGAAGGCAATTTTGAAGACGCTACTGTAGAACAGGCTGCCAGCCTGTTTGAGTACTGCGATTGCAGGCTGGCAGCCTGCACAACGTCATCCGCCTGCTACCGCACCCCAAATGATGAAGGGTTCGGCTCCGGTTAGTATTGCCTCAGGCACGGGTGTTTCCGGTGGTTCGTGGGACAAGTCTTTCTCACACGCGAAGTACCTCAAAAGGGGTCGACGTTTCTTTGTCACATGATCGCGAATGGTCCCGCACAGCATTGGGTAGCGCAATTCGATTGCGTCGAGGATCGAGTTTTGGGTAACCGGGGCCTCGACATCAAACGCTATTTCGGGGCCAATTTGAGCGAGGGTTTGCAAATGAAACGGCATGACAACTCGAATAGAGCACTTGGTCATTGCAGTGTTTGAACCTCGACCGATAGCACTCGCGGCAGGTCGTGAACTATGGCCGTCCAATGATCACCCCCGTCAGGCGAGACATAGACTTGGCCGCCGGTCGTACCGAAATAGATACCGCACTCGTCTAACGTGTCCGTCGCCATGGCATCTCGCAGGACGTTTACGTAGCAGTCACGCTGCGGCAGTCCGTTGGTGAGCGGTTCCCAATCGGTGCCACCTGTGCGACTACGGAAAACACGCAGTTTTCCTTCGTGGACGTAGTGCTCGGAGTCACTCTTGATCGGAACGACGTAGATCGTCTCTGGCTCGTGAGCGTGCACTTCGATTGGGAACCCGAAGTCGGTCGGCAGGTTGCCGCTGATGTTCGTCCATAGATCACCCGCGTTGTCGGTTCGCATTACGTTCCAGTGCAACTGCATAAACACGACATCCGGTCGCGACGGATGCAAGGCCAATCGATGAACGCAGTGACCGATCTCGGCGTCGGGGTCGGGGATATACTTCGATTTCAAACCGCGATTGATCGGCTTCCAAGACGTTCCTCCGTCGTCGGTTCGGAATGCGCCAGCCGCCGAAATGGCAATGTAGATTCTCTGCGGGTTGCGTGGATCAAGCAAGATAGTATGGAGCCCAAGTCCACCGGCTCCAGGTTGCCACTCCGCGCCACGTTGTTCTCGAAGTCCAGGAAGTTCTTGCCAAGTGACTGCACCGTCGCTCGAGCGGAACAAAGCTGCGTCTTCGGCCCCGGCGTAAACGAGATCAATGTCCGACGGCGACGGCTCGAGATGCCAGATGCGTTTGAATTCCCAAGGATGCGGCGTGCCGTCGTACCACATATGAGTTCCGGGATTGCCTTCGTAGACAAATTTATTGCTGACCCCTACAGGCATGCCGGACGGCTCGGGTATCGGTTCACCGCCGGGTTGCTCCCATGTTTTGCCACCGTCGTTCGAACGTTGTATGACCTGCCCGAACCAGTCACTGCATTGCGATGCATAGATTCGATTTGGGTCGATCGGCGAGCCCTTCATATGGTAAATCGTCCAGCCAGCAAACAGCGGCCCTTGGATGTCCCAATTTTTCCTTGATCCGTCGGATGACAGAATGAACGCACCTTTAGCGGTACCGACGAGGACTCGAACACTGCTCATGGTTTTTCTTTCAATTTGGAGTGCTCCGATTCATCGGAGCTTTTAGAACGCGCTGCGACCAAACCGCCAGCCACACATGGCGATAGATTTTACAGCTCCGCGGATTGAATTCCAAGTCACCGCCGGGTCGTAAATTTGGAGTGCTCCGATTCATCGGAGCTTTTAGAACGCGCTGCGATCGAACCGCCAGTCACTCATGGCGACAGATTTTACAGCTCCTCGGATCGAATTCCAAGTTACCGCAGGGCCGTCTAAAAGCTGGGATGAATCCCAGCACTCCAAATTCACACAACATCGAAATCGTCTAAAACCTTCAGTTGATCGATCTTGAATCCATAAATAGTCTGGACTTGCGAGCGCGTTGCTGTCGCTTCAAACCAACGTGCTGAGCACCAGGGATATTGATTCGCAACCGGAACCAGTCCATGCTTGACAGGATTCTGATGCACGTAGTTTAATCTCGCAAGATACGACTTTTCAAAAGTAATTTCGGTTTCCCAAAAATTGTGCCAGACTTGTCGACCCTGCAAATGATCGGCTTCGTTTACGCTTCCAGCGGTCTCAGCATGCAGCTTTACAAGAAATGGCTTCAGGGTCTCAGCGCTTACTAATGCATGGCCAACGAAATGGTAATGATTGGCAAAACAAGCCCAAGCTTCTAGTTGCCAGCCAAACTCTTTCGCTCC